>CAYJQA010000069.1:0-13964 GCA_964372065.1 uncultured Litorilinea sp. | reverse complement strand
ACCGAAAGGCGTCCGAACTGCCCTTCGCCTGTGCGGCGCGCATCGACCGTGGCGCGCGCAACTTCCTCCAGGATCAGGTGGGTGCGCTCCAGAAAAACCTTGCCTGCGGCCAGCAATTCGACGCGGCGTTGCGTGCGGCGCAACAAGGGCATGCCGATTTCCTCCTCCAACTGCTGGATCTGGCGCGACAGCGCCGGCTGGGCGATGCACAGTCGCGCCGCCGCCCGCCCAAAGTGCAGTTCCTCGGCAACCGCCTGGAAGTAACGAAAGTGCCGGATGTCAATCATGATCAATGCCGCTGGAGTATCAATCGAGCACCCATTATGTATTGGACGGCATCACATTCAAAAAGAACAATTGCGCCGAGCGTGGATCGTCTGCGCCGAGACGCCCATCAAGCCCCATCAAGCCCCATCAGGCCATGGAGAGAACCATGACATCCACCATACCAACTTTCAGCTATCACAACCCCACGGCCATCGAGTTCGGCTGGGGTTCGCTCGCCCGCCTTCCGGAGCTCGTGAAAAGCGTCGGTGGCACGCGGGCCCTCGTGGTCGGTGATCCCGGGGTGGCCAAGGCCGGTCTAGTGGAACGCGTCATCAATGCGTTGGGGCGAGTCGTGCCGGTCGCGATCTTCACCGACATTGAAAGCGACCCGGATGCGCGCTCCGTGGATGCCGGCGTGCAGCTCGCCAAGTCCGCAGACTGCGACGTCATCATCGGCGTTGGCGGCGGCAGTGCTATGGACGTCGCCAAGGTGATCGGAGTCATGCTGACCAACCCCGGCAACATCCGTGACTACGCCGGCATGGGCAAGATCGGCAAGGCCGGCGCGCCGGTCATCGCCGTCCCGACCACCTCCGGCACGGGCAGCGAATTGACTGTCTGGTCGGTGCTGTCGGAAAAGGAAAAGAAACAGAAATTCGGCGTTGGCAGCGTCCTGAACTGTGCCCGCATCGCCCTGCTGGACCCCGAGCTGACGATATCGCTGCCGCCTGCGATTACGGCGGCCACCGGTATCGACGCCCTGACCCACGCGCTGGAGTCGTACGTGGGCACCGCGACGCAGCCGATTTCCGAGGCGATGTCCGAGCAGTCCATGACTCTGATCGCCCGCAGCCTGAGACTCGCTGTCGCCCAGCCGGGTAACCAGCAGGCGCGCTCCGACATGCTTCTGGGCAGCACGCTGGCGGCGATGGCGTTCAACAGCACGCGCCTCGGCTTGGTGCACGCCTACGCCATGCCGCTCGGCTCGCGCTTTCACATTCCGCACGGCCTGGCCAACGCCATCATGCTGCCGGTAGTCATGCGCTACAACCTGCCGGGCAATCTGGCCAAGTTCGCGCGAATCGCCGAGATCTTCGGCGAGCCCATCACCGGCCTCAGCCTGCGCGAGGCGGCCGAGCGCTCCGTCGTCGCGATCGAAAGCCTCAAGGCGGACGTCGGCATCACCTCCAAGCTGGGCGATTTCGGCATGACAGAAGCCGACCTGGACGCCGTGGCGGGCGAGGCCATTCTGTCGGGCAACGTCGCCGTCAACCCCCGTCAGACGACCCTGGAAGCGATGAAAGCCCTACTGCGGGCCGAACTCTAGGCGAACAGAACCACCTCAGGAGAGTGTCCCCATGAACATGCAAAGCTGGCTCGACCAGAATATCGGCGGTCGCCACGGCAACTATATCGACGGCGAATGGCAGCACGCCGGCGCCGAGGCTGTCGCCGTGCCGAACCCGGCGCGCCGCGACCAGGTGCTCGGCTACTTCGCCGAAAGCACGGCGGAAGATGTCGCGCGCGCCGTTAGTTCCGCCCACCGCGCCTTCAACACATGGAGCGAAGTGCCCGGCCCCGAGCGCGGCGCGATCCTGTTCCGCGCAGCCGACATCATCGAACGGCGCGCCGAAGAACTGGCCTTTGTCGTTTCCGCCGAGCAGGGCAAAATCCTGGCCGAGTCCCGCGGCGAGGTGGGGCGCGCGGTCAAGGAACTGCGCTTCGCCGCCGGCGAGGCCAGCCGGATGGAGGGCCAGACGCAGCCCAGCGAAAAGCGCAACGGTTTCGCGATGACCTTCCGCCAGCCGATCGGCGTAATTGGCTCGATCGCTCCCTGGAACTTCCCGGTTCTGACGCCGGTGCGCAAGATCGGCCCGGCCCTTGCCTACGGCTGCACCACCGTGTTCAAGCCCTCGAACCTCACACCCTGGTCCTCCGTCAAGCTGATGGAAGTGTTCAAGGAAGCCGGCGTGCCCAAGGGCGTGATCAACCTCGTGCTCGGTACGGGTCGCGGCACAGGCGAGGCTCTGGTCCGGCACCCGCTGGTGCGCGGCATCAGTTTCACGGGATCGACCAAGACCGGGGGCGAGATCAATGTCGAGGCGGCCCGCCGGCTCGTGCGCACGCAACTGGAGCTGGGCGGCAAGAATCCGGCCGTCGTCCTGGGCTATACGGACGTCGCCGGCATCGCCAAGCAGATATCGTCGGCCGCGTTCACCACCACCGGCCAGCGCTGCACCGCCGTCAGCCGGGTGATCGTGCTGGAAAGCCTGGCGGCTGAACTGACAGAGGCGCTGGCGGCTGAGCTCGTCGCCATCAAGGTCGGCCCGGCCTGGGATCCTGCCAGCAAGATGGGGCCACTGGTGACCGACCAGCACCGCGCTTCCGTGCTACGCAACGTCACCATCGGCCTCGACCAGGGCGCCCGCATTTGCTTCGGGGGCCGCGTGCTGGATGACGGCGAACTGGCCCGGGGCAACTTTCTGGAGCCCACCCTGATCGACAACGTGGCACCGGACAACCTGCTGGCCAGGCACGAAGTGTTCGGCCCGGTACTGTCGGTGATCGCCGTGCGCGACGTGAACCACGCCTTCGAGGTGGCGAATTCGGTCGAATACGGCCTGGCCGCCTCGGTCTTCACGCGAGACGTCGACGAGGCGCTGCGCTTCGTACGGGAGAGCGAAAGCGGCATGGTGCACGTGAACCACGGCACCAACAGCGAGGCCCACATGCCTTTCGGCGGCATCAAGGGCTCCGGTCTGGGCGCGTACTCCATCGGCCACAGTAACCAGGAGTTCTTCACAAACGTCAAGACCGCCTACTTCCAGGGGTAGGCTGGCCGCGGCAGGCATCGGCCTGCACCGGACCGATAAGCCAGGGCAGTGTTTGAGTGCGGCGCCATCGGCCGTCGCACAAGCGAGGGAAAGGGGGCTGCCTCCCCATCCAAGATTTCCCTGTGTGCACAGGACAGACAACACTATGGAGACATGTCCCATGACAGCAGTGTTCGAAGGATGCACCACGCGCCGGCAAGCGTTGGCTGCAATCGGCTCGGCCGCAGCGGTTGGTATCGGCGGCTCGATGATCTCTTCCCCGGCGCACGCCAAGGAGTTGACCATCCGGTTCAACCACACCGACGGCCGCGGCGGCGACGGGTTTCACTTCGCCGAGAAGCTCAAGACCCTGGCAGCGGAGCGCAGCGGCGGCCGCATCAACGTGCAGAACTTCCATTCGGGCCAGCTTGGCGCCGAAAAAGACATGTACGACTCGATGCAGATCGGCTCGATCGAGATGGGCCGCAGCGGCTCGCTGATTATCAGCGTGGCGGCCCCTCAGTACGGCGCGCTGGAAGTGCCATACGTGTTCCGCAGCCAGCAGCACCTGCGCAACGTACTGGCCGGCCCTATCGGCCAGTCCATGCACCAGGAGTTTCTGAGCAAGAAGGGCGTTCGCGTCCTCGGCATCGTGAACCGCGGCGCCCGCCACTTGACCACCAAGAGCCGCGCCGTGAGATCGCCCGCCGATCTGGCCGGGCTGAAGCTGCGGGTGCCGGAGATTCCGGTCTACATCGCCGCGTGGCGTGCCCTGGGCGCCAGTCCCACCCCGATGGCCTTCCCCGAGGTGTTCACCGCGCTCCAGCAGGGCACGATCGACGGACAGGAGAACCCCCTCGGCACCATCCACGGCAACAGCTTCTTTGATGTGCAGAGGTACCTGGTGCTGACGGCCCACGTACGCGGCAACGGCTGGATGGTAGCCAGCGAACGCTTCTGGCAGTCGCTGGCCGAGGCCGACCGCAAGCTGCTGCAGCAGGCGGTGGACGACGCGGCCGCCTACGCCGACGCGGAGATCGCAAAGCAGGAGGGCGATCTGCGCAAGGCGCTGCAGGACAAGGGCATGCAGCTGCTCGAACCGGACCTCAAGGCCTTCGCCGACGTGGTCCTGAAGGACGTGCCCCCGAAGTTCGCCGACAAGTGGAAGCCCGGCCTGCTAGATCAGGTTCTGCGCACGGCTGGCTGAGCGGTCGTCCCGGTTCGGCGCGGCGGGCAACAGGCGACGTCGCGCCTATCCGTTCCTCGTTCCCGCCTGTACCGGGCAAACCGATTCGAAAGGTGGCAGCCATGCAATTAGAGGCAACCCCGGAACGCCGGCCGCGGGCGCCGCCACATCAAGCGGCCTTCCCATGAAGGCACTGCGCCTGCTGTGGCGTTACGGCACCGAGACCATCGTCGCGCTCTTGATGGCGGTGATGGTCGGCACCGTGATCCTGCAGGTTTACTATCGTTTCGTCCTCGGCAACCCGCTTTCCTGGAGCGAGGAACTGGCGCGCTACGCGTTCGTCTGGATCACTTTCCTCGGCGCCGCGGTGGCCTATCGCCACGGCGCCCACATCATCGTCGAAACCATCGTGGTGCTGCTGCCGCGCCGCGCGCAGGTGGCGCTGGCGTGGCTGGTTGACGCCCTAATGGTGGTCGCGCTGGTGGTCCTGCTGGTGCAGGGCCTGGGCATCGTCGAGGTGAGCGGGAACGTGGAAGCCGCGATGCTGGAGATCCCGATGTCCTGGGTCTACGGGGCGGTGCCGGTGAGCGCCGCCATCATGCTCGCCTACCAGGTCGAGCGAACGCTGCGACGGATCAAGGGCACGCTGCCGGCGGTGGCGGTTCCCGGTGGCGAGGACACCACGGCATGACGTACATCCTGCTTGGAAGCACGCTGGTGCTGTTCGCGATCGGCATGCCGGTGGCCTTCGCCATGGTGCTCAGCGCCATGGCCGCCTTCCTCTCGCTCGGCAACGTGCCGCTGATGGTGCTGCCGCAGCGCATTGTCACAGGCGCTGACAGCTTTCCGCTGATGGCGATCCCGCTGTTCCTGCTGGCCGGCAACCTGATGATCGGGGGCGGCCTGACCGAGAAGCTGAGTAAGCTGGCGACGGCCCTGGTGGGGCACCTGCGTGGCGGCCTGGCCCAGGTCAACGTCGTCAACAGCATGGTGATGGGCGGCATGACCGGCTCGGCCATCGCCGATGCGGTGTCGGACTGCAAGATTTTGGTGCCGGTGATGATCAAGTCGGGCTACAGCGCGCGCTTCGCCGCGGCGCTCAGCGGCGCCACCGCAGTGATCGCCCCGATCATCCCGCCCAGCATTCCCTTCATCATCTACGGGTCCATCGCAGGCGTGTCGATCGGCCAGCTGTTCCTGGGCGGCGCGATCCCCGGGATCCTGATGGGCCTGTACCTGATGGTCGCGGTGAACGTGATCGCCCGCCGCCGCAACTTTCCGCGCGGCACCCGCCCCACGCTGTGCGAGGTCGGCTCGGCGCTGCGCACTTCCGGGCCGCCGCTGATGCTGCCGGTGATCATCCTGGGCGGCATCCTGTCCGGCGTGTTCACGCCCACCGAAGCCGGTGCCGTGGCGGTGCTGTACGCTCTGGCGCTGACCACCCTGGCCTACCGCACGCTGCGGCTGCCGGAGCTGCCGAAAATCCTGCTGGACACGGGAATGCAGACCGGGGTGGTGATGCTGGTGATTGCCGCGGCCGCCCCGTTCAGCTGGCTGCTGGCGCGCGAGCAGGTCGGCCAGGCGGTGGTGCAGATGCTCGGGGTGATCGGCGACAACGAGATCCTGTTCCTGCTGCTCCTGAACGTGATCCTGCTGCTGCTGGGCATGCTTCTCGATGCCACCGCCGTCCTGATCATCGTGGTACCAGTGCTGGTGCCGGTCTTCGCCGCCCTCGGACTTGACCCGGTGCACATGGGCGTGATGGTCGTGATGAACCTGATGGTCGGCCTGGTCACGCCGCCGTTCGGGCTCGTGATGTACGTGGTATGCAACTTGCTGAAGGTGAGCATCACCGACTTCACGCGTGAGCTGTGGCCGTTCCTGCTGGCGCTGGTCGCGATCCTGTTGACCATCACGTACGTTCCGGAACTGGTCCTGTTCCTGCCCAAGCTCGCCATGCGCTGACGCGTGGCGGTGCAGGCTGAAGCCATTTCACGGACTCCCTGGAAGCTCACAGAGCATGCAGAACCATGAATCCGCCGACGGCGCCACGATGACCCAGCCGGGCCAACCGGCCCGCGCCCCGGCTACCGCGCATGCAGGCGCGCTGCCGGCGCGCCTGCGCCGCATCCTCAGCCTCGACGACTTCGAAGTCGCCGCCAGCGGCCGCTTGCCGCGACCGATCTTCGCGTATCTCGCTGGGGGCGCCGAGACCAACCACTCCTTCCGGGACAACCGAACGGCGTTCGATGCGTTCGGGTTCACGCCGCGCGTGCTGGTGGACATTACCAGCCGCAGCACGGAAGTCGAGTTGTTCAGCCAACGCTGGAGCCAGCCCTTCGGCATCGCACCCATGGGCCTGTGCGCGTTGTTCGGCTATCGCGGTGACGTTGTGCTGGCGACTGCCGCCGCGAGGGCCAGGATTCCGATGATCGTGTCAGGCACGGCGCTGATTCCGCTTGAGGAACTCGTCGCTGCCAATCCGGACGCGTGGTTCCAGGCGTATCTACCAGGCGACCCTAGCGAAGTGGACGCGCTGGTCGAGCGCGTGGCAAGAGCAGGCTACAAGACCCTGGTGGTCACCGCCGACACACCGGTTGCCGCCAACCGCGAGAATAACGCGCGTGCAGGATTCTCCACGCCTCTTCGTCCCAGTCTGAGGCTAGCCTGGGACGGTGCGACTCGGCCGCGCTGGCTGCTGGGCACCTTTGCGCGCACGCTGGTGAGCCACGGGATGCCGCACTTCGAGAACAACTACGCCACGCGCGGCGCGCCGATCATGTCTTCAAACGTGCTGCGCGACTTCTCCGACCGGGGCCGGTTGACCTGGGAGCGCTTCGTTAAGATCCGGCAAATGTGGAAGGGGCGCCTCGTCTTGAAGGGGGTCTTGAACGTCATGGATGCGACACGCGCAGTCAAGGCTGGGGCCGATGGGGTCATTGTCTCTAATCACGGAGGGCGCCAACTCGACGGCTCGGTGGCCCCGCTTCGGGTGCTGCCCGAGATTGTTGCCGCCTGTCCCGGTGTGCCAGTCATGATTGACAGTGGGGTACGTCGCGGCACGGATGTGCTCAAGGCGCTCGCGCTTGGCGCGAAGTTCGTATTTGTCGGACGCCCGTTTGCCTTTGCCGTCGCGGTGGGCGGGGAGGCCGGCGTGCTTCATGCCGCAGGACTGCTTGGATCCGAGGTCTCGCGCAGCATGGCCATGCTGGGAGTCAACTTCCTCGAGGATCTGGATGCCAGCTACCTACTCAGGACCGGCCCCGGCGCCTGACCCGGCGCGCCCGCGGGCGCCGTGCGCGAGGCGAATTCGGCGCGCCGCCGCTGGAACCGCTGCGCGGCCACCCGCAGGTGCAGCCTCATCACCAGCCGCGCGAGTTCGGCGTCCCGCGCCTCCACCGCCGCCGTCAGGTCGCGGTGATTCTGCTGGCTCTGCGCCATGTTCTGGGGCGTGCTGATGAAAAAGGACTGCACCACCACCGGCATGTCGATCAGCCCCGCGAGCAGTCCCCGCAGACGCGGCGATGCGCTCGCTTGCATGATCGCGCGATGGAACCCGGCGTTGATCTCCTGCGCCCGAGCGGCCACGCCCGGTCTCCCCTTGGCGAGTACGGCTTCCATCCGTTCGTTTAGTACATGAAGCCGCTGCGCCAGCGCCGGCCCACCGCGCTGCGCCGCCAGTTCGGCGGCGCGCCCTTCCAGCAAGCCGCGCAGGTGGCAAGTCTCCTGGATGTCAGACTCGATCCACTCGGCGACGCGCACCGGCGTGCGGCTGATGTCCAGTTCGCGCGCGAGGTGCTCCTCCTTCAGCTGTGCCCCCGGCGCGTAACTGCCGCCGATCAGGCAGGCGCTGCTTGAGTAGCTCGTAAGTCTTCTCGGAGGCAGCGGGCATTTCCTTCCTGGATTGGTTGTACGAGACAAAAGCACCTGACCACTTTTCACTTACCGAGTTCATTTCAGTACGGTTGACGGCGAACGTATTGTTTCTTCTTTTGCGATTCCCCCAATGGGCAGAACGGACAGAACATGATCGGACTTCAGATTCTCCAGCGCACCCGGCGGGTGAGCGCGCACCATGTGCAGGCGTACACCGGCATCCCCGTTGCCAACATCAGCGATTGCATGACGCGCATGACGGCCGCCGGACCGCGCCTGCGCGCCATGCACAAAAGCGGCCATCATCTCGCCGGTCCCGCGCTGACGGTCAAGACGCGCCCGGGGGACAACCTGATGATCCACAAGGCGCTGACGATGGCACAGCCCGGGGACGTGATCGTGGTCGATGCGGGCGGCGACCTCACCAATTCCCTGTTCGGGGAACTGATGGTCACCACCGCAATCAGCCGCCGCGTGGCCGGCGTGGTCCTGAACGGCGCGGTGCGCGACTCGGAGATGATCGCCAACGGCAACTTCCCCCTCTATGCCGCCGGTGTCACGCACCGCGGCCCGTACAAGGATGGTCCCGGCGAGATCAACGTGCCCATCGCCATCGACGGCATGGTCATCCAGCCGGGCGACCTTATCGTCGGCGACGCGGACGGCCTGCTGTGCGTCCCCTACGACGACGTGGAGGAGATGCTCGTCGCCGTCCGAAAGAAGATGGAAGCGGAACGCAGGACGCTGGCGGACATCGCCGCCGGAGAACTCGACACCTCCTGGATCGACATCACGCTCAAGCGCATCGGCTGCGACCCGCAGCCGCGGTGATGGACAAGCGCGTTGTCCTCTCCGACCTGTGAATTGATGCAGCCTTCGATCAGCGACTGGCGCTGGAGCCTGGCCTCTGGCTCAGCGTGTTCCCTGCGGGCGATGCAGTCGCGGCGTGGGATATGCTGTCCTCGGCGCGCGTCTACAACATCTCCGCTGCCAAACATTCAATTCAGTCGTCGCTCGTTCCCTCTCGTTCCCTCTCGCCGCCTCTCATCACCTTCCCACTCCTCCAGCAAGGGCATCCCATGGTCGGACTTCAGATCCTCCAGCGCACGCGCCAAGTCTCGGCGCAACAGGTGCAGGCCTATCGCGGCCTGCCCGTGGCCAACATCAGTGACTGCATGACGCGCATGGCGGCCGCCGGCCCGCGGCTGCGCCCGATGCACAAGAGCGGCACCCTCGCCGGCCCGGCACTGACGGTGAAGGCCCGCCCCGGCGACAACCTCATGATCCACAAGGCGCTCACGATGGCCCGGCGCGGCGACGTGATCGTGGTCGATGCCGGCGGCGACCTGACCAACGCCCTCTTCGGCGAAATCATGGTCGCCACCGCGGTCAAGATCGGCGTGGCCGGCGTGGTGCTCAACGGCGCCGTGCGCGACTCCGAGGAGATCGGCCGCGGCGAGTTCCCGCTCTACGCCGCCGGCGTGACGCACCGCGGCCCGTACAAAGACGGGCCCGGCGAGATCAACGTGCCCATCGCCATCGACGGCATGGTCATCCAGCCGGGCGACCTGATCGTCGGTGATGCCGACGGCCTGCTCTGCGTGCCGTACGACGAAGTCGATCAGGTGCTGGCGGCCACGCACAAGAAGATGGCGGCCGAGAAGAGGACGCTGGCCGACATCGCGGCGGGCACCCTCGACACGAGCTGGATCGATGCCACGCTCGAGCGCATCGGCTGCCCCGCGCAGCCTGCGCAGCCCAGGGAGCCGCGCTGATGGTCACAGAGACCGCCTCCATGACTGCTTCGACGACCGCGTCCGCGACCGCAATCACAACCAAGCGAGTGGTCCGCTCGGACCTGTGGATCGACGCGGCGTTCGACGAGCGGCTGGCGCGTGAGAGAGACCTCTCCGTGAGCGTCTTCCAGGTGCGCGGAAATTCAGCTGCCGCGTGGGACGTGCTGGCCGGTGCGCATGTCTACCAGGTCTCCGCCGCAAAGGACGAGTTGCCCAAGGAGTGGTTTGCGCGCGCCGACCTCCTCGCGCGCTGCCCGAACCTGCTGTGCGTGTCTGCCGGCGGCGCCGGCTATGACACCGTGGACGTGGCGGCCTGCACCGCGGCCGGCGTGGCCGTGGTGAACCAGGCCGGCGGCAATGCGGTCTCGGTGGCGGAGCACACCCTCGGGCTCATGCTCGGCGTCTCGCGCAGGATGGTCGAGGGCGACCGCCGCATGCGCCGCGAGATCGGCTACTCGCGCGAAGACGTGATGGGCCACGAGATCCAGGGCAAGACCGTGGGCCTGGTGGGCATCGGCCACATCGGCACGCGCGTCGCCGCGCTCGCCCGTGCCTTTGGCATGGAAGTGATCGCCACCGACCCGCTGCTGTCGGCCGAGGAGATCGCGCGGCGCGGCGCCAGGCCGGTTTCGATCCAGGAACTGCTCGCGTTGTCGGACTTCGTCTCGCTGCACTGCCCACGGGTGACAGGAGAGGCCGGCACGACGAGGATGCTGAATGCCGAGGCCTACGCCCGCATGAAGCAGGGCGCGATCTTCATCACCACCGCACGCGGTGGCATCCATGACGAAGCGGCTCTTGTTCAAGCCTTGCGCTCCGGCCACCTGGCGGGCGCCGGCCTGGACGTGTGGGATCAGGAACCGCCGGCGCTGGACCATCCGCTGCTCGCGATGGACAACGTGTTCGCCACCTTCCACGTCGCCGGCGTCGCCCACGAGGCGCGCCGCAACGTGGCGGCCATCAGCGCCGAGCAGATCGTCGGCCTGCTCGCCGGTGCGCGCCCGCCGCGCCTGATCAATCCCAAGGTCTGGCCCGAGTTCGAGAAACGCCGCGCGCGGATGCTGGGCTGAGCCGCACCCCCTGCGCACAAGCTACGCACCATCAGCTTCGACTCCCGACTCGACTGCCGCTCTACCCCTGGCTCTGCCCCCACCCTACGAGGAGACATCCCTTGCAAAGCATTGCCCTTCTTCGCCGCATCTTGCCGGCCATCGCAATTTGCGCGGCGGCCATCGCACCCGCCGTCGCGCAGGCGGCCTACCCGGAGCAGTCGATCAAGCTCGTGGTCGCCTACCCACCCGGCGGCGGCACGGACATCATTGCCCGCCTCACCGCGCAGTACATGCAAAAGCACTTGGGGCCCAACGCATCGTTTGTGGTGATCAATCGCCCCGGTGCCGGCGGCGCCATCGGCTTCACCGAATTGACCACCGCGCCGCCCGACGGCTACACGATCGGCTTCATCAACACGCCCAACGTGCTGACCATCCCGATCGAGCGCAAAGTCAACTTCCACTGGGAGAAGTACGACCTGCTGGGCAACGTGGTCGACGACCCCGGCAACTTCTCGGTGCATGCCGATACGCCCATCAAGAGCCTGGCCGAGCTCGCGACCTATGCCAAGGCCAACCCCGGGGCGGTGACCTACGGCACCACCGGCATCGGCTCCGACGACCACCTGGCCGCGCTGGCGTTCGAACGCGCGGCGGGGGTGAAGCTGACCCACGTGCCCTTCAAGGGCGCCGCCGAGGTGCACAACGCCATTGCCGGCAAGCAGATCATGGTCGCGGCGATGAACATCGGCGAGGCGCTGCAGTACCAGAAGGGCGGCACGCCGCTGCGCCACCTCGGCCAGATGAGCGAGAAGCGCTCTAACCTTGCGCCGAACGTGCCGACGTTCAAGGAGCAGGGCTTCGACGTCATCATGGCGTCGCTGCGCGGCCTCGCCGCGCCGAAGGGCTTGCCGAGCGCCGTGCGCGAGCAGCTGGTGAGCGCGCTGCAGAAGGCCGTGGCAGACCCGGAGTTCCAGGCGAAAGCGGCGGGTTACTTCGCCCCCCTGCGCTACCTGGCTCCCGCGGCCTACGCCGCGGAACTGAAGGCTGACGAGGCCGGCTTCAAGCAGCTTTGGCAGGCAGCGCCCTGGACCGACAAGTAAGCGCGGGATGACAGGGAAGGCGACGGCCCTGCCCGCGAGGCTCGGCCATGTGCGCAGCCTCGATGACTTCGAGGCGGCGGCGCGCCGGCACCTGCCGGCGCCCGTCTTTGCGTATGTCTCTGGCGGCGTGGAGCGCAACCAGACGCCGCGCGCGAACGAGCAGGCGTTCGAGCGCCACGAGTTCGTGACGCGGGTGCTGGTGGACACGTCCAAGCGCTCAACCGAAACCACGCTCTTCGGCAAGACCTGGTCCGCGCCGTTCGGCATCGCGCCGATGGGCACCTGCGCGTTGTCGGCTTACCGCGGCGATCTCGTGCTGGCCCGCGCCGCCGCGCACGAGAACGTGCCGATGATCATGAGCGGCTCGTCGCTGATCCGGATGGAAGAGATCGTGCGGGCCAATCCCGAGGCCTGGTTCCAGGCCTACCTGCCGGGCGCCGAGGACGAAATCGTGGCACTGATCGAACGTGTGCAGGCCGCCGGCTACGGCACCTTGGTCGTCACGCTCGATGCCTCCATTGCCTCCAACCGGGAACAGAACATCCGCGCCGGCTTCTCCACGCCGCTGCGGCCGAGCGTGCGGCTCGCTTGGCAAGGCCTCACGCACCCGCGGTGGCTCTTCGGCACGTTCCTCAAGACTCTCGTGCGGCACGGTTTGCCGCACTTCAAGAACAACTACGCGCGGCGCGGCGCGCCCATCCTCTCGGCCAACGTGCTGCGCGACTTCTCCGACCGCAGGCACCTGGGCTGGCAGCACATCCAATTGATCCGGCGCATGTGGCCGGGCAAGCTCGTGCTCAAGGGCATCCTGGATGTGCGCGATGCGCGCTTGGCGGTGGGCCACGGCGCCGAGGGCCTCATCGTCCCGAACCATGGCGGGCGCCAGCTCGACGGCACGGTGTCGCCGTTGCGCGTGCTGGCCGGCATCGTCCAGGCTTGCCCGGAGGTACCGGTCATGATCGACAGCGGCTTCCGCCGCGGCACCGACGTGTTGAAGGCGCTCGCGATGGGCGCGAAGTTCGTCTTCGTCGGCCGGCCGTTCAACTACGCGGCGGCGGTGGCTGGGGAGGCCGGGGTTCGCAAGGGCACACTCCAAAGACCGACTCACACGCGTCGGGTGACGTGTTCGGAGTGCCATGGGGAAAGAAAAAGGGCGTTTGAAAATACGCTTCGTCAGAAGAATCTGTGGGCGAGTTTCGGCTCGGGAGGCCTGCCAAGCACGTGATACAGAGAGAGCTCGGCGATCCTGAACGTTCGATAGCCGTACGCCTTTCTCAGTGTGACTTTGGCCTTGTTGTTCAGGCCCTCGATGACGCCGCTGGAGAATTACCAAGGTCAGGAACTTGCCGCTCTTGCCGATGTGGATCTCGTCCACGCCGATGGCGCGCAAGGTCCCGAGCTCGCGGTGCGCCAGCCCCCACTGCACGACGTATCATGGGCTGCGGCGCTACGGCTTTCACGGCCTGGCCCACCAGGCACTATGGTCACGCTGGCGCGAGCTGCGTCCCGATCTACCCGAGGGCGGCCGCGTGATCTCGTTCCAGCTCGGCGCCGGCTGCTCGGTGACCCCCGTCGACCCCGGCCGCTCGCAAGACACCTCGATGGGCTTCTCGCCGCTCGAGGGGCTGGTCATGGCCACGCGCAGCGGCGACCTCGATCCGGCGCTCGTGGCCTATCTTCAACGTGCCGAAGGCCTGAACTGCGCCGACATCGACCGGCTGCTGAACGAAGGTTCCGGCTTGCTGGGCATCTCTGGCGTGAGCGGCGACATGCGCCAACTGCTCGACAGCGACGGCGACGATGCACGCGTGCGGAGATCGCCGCACTCGCGCCGCAAGGCACGCGCCGCATGGGCTGCAACCCGCACGCCA
>CAYJQA010000068.1:0-14014 GCA_964372065.1 uncultured Litorilinea sp. | reverse complement strand
CATCACTACAGGCACAACGGTCAGGGCGCGGCCGTCAGGCTGCGGGCGGATAGCTGCCACGGGCCTGCCGTCGCCGCGCGGCCCGACCCCAATTGGGCCAAGAGCGCACAGGTCGCACGATACGTTTGGTAGGCCGGTGGGTCCGCGGGAGCAGGCGGCTGCGACCAGTCATTATACTCGCGGTCGCGCCAGATCAACCAATGCGCCGTGTGGGCCGCGCCGCCGCGCTGCGTCCAGATGTCGCCGCCATAGGGCACACCCAACCACAAGGGGACGTCGGGATGGGCGGCGAGCCAGTCCGCACCGGCGTCGGGTGCGGCGAGCCACAGGGCGGCGTCGCCGGACAGGGGCGTGACGGTGGCCGGGTCGTCGACGCGCAGCAGCGGCGTCTGCGCCACGGTGGGCGGCAAGTCCGGGGCAAGGGTGGGCGGCAGGCCGATCACCAGCACGCGGGCGGGCGCTTGGGCGGCGATGATGGCTTCGGCCAGGGCGACGACCCACGCCGACGCAGCCGGGCCGTCAAAACCGCCCGCGGGCGCAACCAGGCCGGGGGCGATCCAGGGCCGGTCGTCGGTCGCCATTACCCCGGCCACCGGCGGGACCGACGCAAAGGGCAGGGGGCCGATGATGGCGACGACGGCGGGGTCGGCCACGAGCTTTTGCGCGGCGCGGCGGGCCAGGTCGGGGTCGGCGGAATCGTCCAGCGCCAGGGGCAGCACATCCACACCGGGCGCGGCGCAGTCGGCGATGGCGCGGCGCAGGGCGGCGAGCGCGGTATAGCCGCTGTCGCGATAGAGACCCTCGAAGGGCGCGATCAGCCCGATCTTGACGACCGGGCGGACGGGGGTGCAGCCGGCGAGCAGCAGGAGCGCGCACAGCGCAACCAGCGCCACGGGACGGTCAAACGACCGTCCCGTGGCGGGGAGGCTCCACTTGGGCCGTGCGCTATGGGTTGTACCCATAGATTTGCAGGTTTTGTTGGTGCTCGGCCAGCGTCTGGGCAAAGACATGCCGCCCGTCGTCACCCGTGGCGACAAAGAAGCACAGGGTGCTGGCCGCGGGGTTGCGGGTGGACTCGATGGCGCTGAGGCCGGGGCTGGCGATGGGGCCGGGGGGCAGCCCCGCGTAGAGATAGGTGTTATAGGGGCTGAGCACCTGGGCGTATTCTTCGATGCGCTGGGGCTTCCACCACCAGTTGCCGACCACGCCACGCGCATATTGGACGGTGGGGTCGGCCTGCAAGTACGTACCGCCGACTTGCGCCGCACAGGTCCCGTTGAGGCGGTTGAGATAGACGCTGGCGATGAGGGGGCGCTCGTCGGCCTGGACGGCCTCGCGCTCGACGATGCTGGCGAGAATGACCAGGTTGCGGCCGGATAGACCGCTGTCCCCACTACGCAGCCCATCTTCGCCCACCTTGGCCGCGAAGTTGTCCAGGAAGGGCGCGATGACCAGCTCCGGCTGGCTGGCGAGAACCGGGAAGCGATAGGTGTCGGGGAAGAGGAAGCCTTCCAAGCTGGCGTCTTGGGGCAACTCGGCCAAGAACGGATAGTCGTCGAATAGGCTGAGCGTGCGCGGCAGCCGAGCGGCGGCCAGGAAGCGGTCGGTTTCGATGACGTTGTTCTCCGCCAGCCGTTCGGCGATCTCCTCGAGGCGGAAGCCTTCGGGGATGGTGACGACGACTTCTTCAAAGAGCGCGGTCTGCAGCGCCTCGGCGACTTCGGGGACGGTCATGGTTTCGGCGAGCATGAAGTTGCCGGCCTCGATGCGCCGTTCCAGCCCGGTGACGCGCAGATAGAGGTTAAAGAGATCGGCGTCGCGCACAAAGCCTTCGCTGGCGAGGCGGGCCGCGACAAAGCGGGCCGGTTCACCGGGGATGATGACAAAGGGGCGCGGGCGCGGGTTATCGCTGGCAGGGATGCTCAATTCGGCTTCGCGCAGGCGCAGGCTAAAGGCCAGGACTTGGCGCTCGATGTATTCGGGGGTGAGGGCGTTTTGGCCCGCGGTGGGGTCGATCAGCCCAGCCGTGGCGCGCGGCGCGCCCAAGAACTGCTCGCTCAAGTGGGCGTCGGCCACGACCCACACGCCGATCATGGTCGCTACCACCACGGCCAGGAAACCCAGGCGAACCAGGTTAGTCAGCAGCACTGGGGGCCGGAGCAGGGTGCGCCAGACGGGTTCGGCGGGGGCGATGCCCAAGCGCGCCCGAATCTCGGCGCGGCGCTCCGGAAACGAAAAACGGGTGGTCAAGGCTTACTCCTCAGCCGCCGGGGCGAGCGTCCGCGGCGGCAACGAAATGGTCTCGGCGTGGGCTTCGCCGTGGCGGGCGGCGTCCAGGTAGCTCTGGAGGATCACCGCGGCCGCGGCGGCGTCATCCCCGGCGGCCAGGTCGCGGCGGTCAAAGACGGCGCGCGCCGTGTAGCTGCTCAGGCGCTCATCCCACAGCGCCACCGGGACCGGCTGCCCCAAGAGCGCGCGCAGGGCTTGGGCAAGCCGCATGGCCCATTTGCGCGTCGTGGCGGCCTGGGGACCGGCGCTGCCGTCCATGTTCAGCGGCAGCCCGCACACCACGCCGCCCGCTTCTTGGGCCTGGATCAAAGCGGCGAGCCGGCTAAAGTCGTCGCGGCGGCTGGCGCGCACAAGAATGGTCAACGGCCGGGCGGCCAGGCGCAGCGGGTCACAGACGGCGACGCCGATGCGCGCCAGACCGACATCCAGCGCCAGCAGTTTGCCCTGGGCGGGCAGCCCGTTGCTCATGGGGTCGCGCCGCCGTTGTATTCTACGCGGACCTGGATGCGGTTGGGGAAGGTGGGCATGGTGTCCCACCAGTCCGGGTCACGGTAAAGGTCGGGCGGCCGGGCCAGGGGCCAACGCGCGGCGACGATGGCGAGCGCTTCTTCCGGCGTCTTGCCCGCGACCGCGTCTTTGACCTCTTCGGCGTCGATGGGAATGACGTATTCGGCGCTGCCGGTCATGGTGAACTGGACCGTGCGGCCAATGGCGACCGCGCCCGGTTCTCGGCGCACGGCGACCGAGTCGGCGACCAAGCGCCCGTTGGGCGGCACGTTGTCGCGCAGCGCGGCGAGCATGGCGTCGTTGGTCTGCTCTTGGTTCATGGCCGTGCCCTGGGCCAGCACGCGCAGGGTCAGCGAGAGCGTGTCGCCTTCGTCGTCATTGAACTTGTCAAAGACCTGGGCGACGACAAAGGTCTGCACCGATTCGGGCGGCAGCCATTCGCCCGCCTCGACGGTGGCCTGGAGCGCGTCAAAGGCTTTCTGCTCCAGACTGGCCTGCACCTGGGCGAGCAAGTTGTCTTTGTCTTGCTGGGTGACCACGCGCACCAACTGCGCGCCGCCGCCGCCCGTGCCCGCCGGGTTGATCACGCGCACGCGGAAGCGCAGCGCGCCGCTGACGGTATTGATGGTGTTGGCGCGCACGTTGCCCGCGATGCCCGGCTCGACGGCCTCGATGGGGACGGTGACGCGCTCGCCCACACCGCCGGTAAGCTCCGCCGCTTGGGTGGTGCGGAAACTGACCGGCGCGCCGGTGGTGGTGCCGACCACCGTGCCGAGCGGGATGGTGACCGCGGCCGAGCCGAGGTTGCTAAAGACGACGCTGCCGCCGGCGCGATCGCTGGCCTTCTGCTGGTTGCCGGTGGTGGCGATGACGCCGGTCTCCTCGATGGTGGTTTCGATCAGACGGGCGGGTAAGGTGTTGGTGTCCGGGTCCGCGACTTCGACCGTCCCATCGGCGGTTAACT
Source organism: uncultured Litorilinea sp. (assembly GCA_964372065.1). Classification (GTDB taxonomy): domain Bacteria; phylum Chloroflexota; class Anaerolineae; order Caldilineales; family Caldilineaceae; genus QEUY01. The sequence goes on along the minus strand of CAYJQA010000068.1, from coordinate 10,254 downwards.
GGACGCTGGCGGTGAATGGCTCCCGGCCCGGATAGAGCGTGAGCGTGGCTGCGGGCAGCACATAGCGCACAAAGAAGCCCAGGACCACGGCCAGCAGGGCGGCCATGGCCAGATAGCCGACGAAGCTCAGCCAGTAGGGCAGCGGCCGCCGCGCCGCTTCCTCGACCTTGATGCGGCGTTGGCGGGCTTGATGGAGACTGGGGCGGGCCTGGCGCTGTACGATCTCGCCGCGCCGCCACGGCGGCGGCTCCGGGAGGCCCTGGGCAGGACGGCGCGGGTCGATGCGCGGTAGCTCGGGCGACATCTGCCAGGCGCGGCGTTCGGCGTCCTCGGCGTCGGTGAAGACGGGGATGCCGATCTGCTGGGCGCGCTTGCGGGTGGACTCGTGGCGGGTAATCAGCGCGACGTGACGGCGCTGGACCTGCGCCTGGCGTTGCACCAGACGCAGCCGCGCCACGTTATCCAGTTCGACCCAGTTGTCCGGGAGGACCAACGCCACATGGACGCTGTGCCCTTGGGCTAACTGGCGGCGGACGGCCTCGACATTGGCCTCGGGTGCAACAGGGATGATTTCGACCATGCTGGGTTCGACGCTCATAAAGGCAGAGAGAGAATGCTCACGCAAAGTCGCCAAGAACGCCAAGAAAAGCGGGAAGAAGCAACCGTCTGTCTTTTCTTGCTCTGACCTTTGCGTTCTTGGCGACTTTGCGTGCGAGTTCTCCCTCTGCGTCTTGGCGCGAGTCTTGCACCAAAGACTAGGTCAACGTGCGTTCGACCAGGGCGGGCACGGTCGCCAGCGCCTCGGTCAACTTGGCGGCGTCCTTGCCGCCGGCCTGGGCCATGTCGGGGCGACCGCCGCCGCCGCCGCCCAGGAGTTTGGCGACATCGCGCACCAGATTGCCCGCGTGGATGCCGCGCGCGATCAGGTCGGGCGTGGCCGCGGCGACCAACTGCGGCTTGTCGTTGAGCACCGCGCCGACCACGACGACGCTGCTGCCGAGCTTCTCGCGCAGCCAGTCGGTCATCTGGCGCATGGTGTCGGCGTCGGCGGCCTCGATGCGGGTGGCGAGGACGGTGACGTCCTTGACCTTGACGGCGCGGTCGAGCAGGGCGGCGGTGTCTTGCTGCGCCAATTTCTGGCGCAACTGGGCCACTTCCTTTTGCAGCGCGGACTGCTGTTCGAGCAACTGTTGGGCGGCGCTTTCCACCTCGTCGGGCTTGGCGTGGAGCAGATTCGCCACGCGGTCCACGGCCTGCCAGCGCTGCTCGGTCAGCTCTTCGGCGACGCGGCCGGTGGCGACTTCGATGCGACGCACGCCGGCGGCGACGCTGGATTCGGAGAGGACGCGGAAGCCGCCGATCTCGGCGGTGGCGTCCACATGCGTGCCGCCGCAGAGTTCCATGCTGACGCCTTCGTCTTCGCCAAAGGAGACGACGCGCACGTCGTCGCCGTACTTTTCGCCAAAGAGGGCCATAGCGCCTTCTTCGATGGCGCGCTTTTGGGTCGTCCAGCGCGTGTTGACGTTGTAGTTGGCGAGGATGATCTCGTTGGCGCGGCGGACGATGTCGGCCAGTTCGTCGGGACGCACGGGCTGGGTATGGGTGAAGTCAAAGCGCAGGCGGGACGGCTCCACCAGCGAACCGGCCTGGTGCACGTGGTGGCCCAACCGTTCGCGCAGGGCCGCGTGCAGCACATGGGTGGCCGTGTGGTTGCGCATGATGTCCCAGCGCCGCTCGGTGTCGATGACCGCGAGGGCCGGGTCGCCGGTCCGCACGGTGCCGCCGGTGACGCGGCCGATATGCGTGATCAGACCGGGGATGCGCCGCCGCGTGTCGGTGATGGTCACGGTATAGACCGGGTGCGCCACGTCATCGGGGAAATAGTAGATTTCGCCGGTGTCGCTCACCTGACCGCCGCTTTCCACATAGAAGGGCGTGGCGGGGAGGACAATCTCCACCGTGTCACCCACATTCGCTTCGTCGACGAGGACGCCGTCGCGGATGATGCCCGCGATGGTCGTGTCCAGTTCGCTCAGACTCTCGTAGATGCGATGTTGCACGCCTTGGCTGTCAACGAGGCCTTGCCGCCGGAGGTTCCCCAGCAGTTGGGCATAGACCGAGATGTCTTGGGCGGTCTTGTCCTGCGCGCCGGCGCGGCTCTTTTCCTTCTGCCCGGTCAGGGCGACATGGAACGCGGCTTCGTCCACGGTGAAGCCGTTGTCGGCGGCGACGTCGCGGGTCAGGTCGATGGGGAAGCCATAGGTATCCCAGAGATGGAATGCGTCGTCGCCGGGGATGACGCTAACGCCCTGCTCCTTGAGGCGCGCCATCAGGCCGTCCAGCAGGGTCAGCCCGGTGGAGAGGGTGCGATGGAAGCGTTCCTCTTCGTCGGTGATGGTCTGGAGAATAAAGTCGCGCTTCTTGAGCAGGTCGGTATAGTGACCGCCCATCTGGTCGATCACGACGTCGGCCACCTGGGCCAGGAAGGGGGCGTCGAATCCAAGCAACTTGCCAAAACGGGCCGCGCGGCGCAGAATCATACGCAGAACATAGCTGCGGCTTTCGTTGCCCGGCAAGACGCCGTCGCCGATCAGGAAGGTGATGGATCGGCTGTGGTCGGCGATGGCGCGATAGCGCGCCAGATTCGCTTGGCGGTGGGCGTCTTCTTCTTCCAACAGTTGTTGGATGCGGTCCATGATGGGCGCGAAGGCGTCGGTGTCGTAGTTGTTGTCTTTGCCCTGGAGGATGCTGGCGAGACGCTCCAGTCCCGCGCCCGTGTCCACGCTGGGCTTGGGCAGCGGCATGAGTTCGCCGCCGGCTTTCTGGTCATACTGCATAAAGACCAGGTTCCAAATCTCCAGGTATTCATCATCCTTGTTGACGCCGTCCGGTGTCTGCTGGGCGAGATCGCCCCAATAGTAGTGGATCTCGGAGCACGGGCCGCAGGGGCCGGTGTCGCCCATGGACCACCAGTTATCCTTTTTGCCGAAGCGCAGGACGCGATCGGGCGCTGCGCCCGCCAGGATCCATAGGCGCTCGGCCTCGTCGTCGTCTTGATAGACGGTGAACCAGAGGCGGTCGAGCGATAGCTCCCACTGATTGACCAGCAGGTCCCAGGCATAGGCGATGGCGTCGGCCTTGAAATAGTCGCCAAAGGAGAAATTGCCCAGCATCTCGAAGAACGTGTGATGGCGGGGGCTGGGGCCGACATTGTCCAGGTCGTTGTGCTTGCCGCTGACGCGCATACACTTCTGGCTGGTGGCGGCGCGCGTGTAAGGGCGCTTTTCCAGGCCGAGGAAGACGTCTTTGAACTGCACCATCCCGGCGTTGGTCAGCATGAGCGTGGGGTCATTAGCCGGGACCAGGCTGCTGCTGTCCACGGGGGCATGGCCCTTGGACTGGAAATAGTCGAGCCAGAACTGGCGAATCTCGTTGGTCGAAAGCCGCTTCATACGACCGCCTTCCATGCGGGATTAGAGCATTATGCGATGTCAGGTTCGCACGATGATCGCACTAGGATCGCGATAAATACACACACTCCAGATAGGCGATTGTAGGTCAATCCAGGGTGAGTGTCAAAAAAGTTGGGGTCAGGCGGGGGGCGATATCGCTGGGCCGCGAGCGCGTGCGCCGCGCCAAACGCCAAAGTTCGGCAGGTGCGCGCGGGGAAGGTATGCTATAATTCCAACTTCAGGGTAAACCCCAGGTAACACAGTGCAGCGCGGAGGGGGCGCGGGACCCGTGGCTTGGATCAGTGTCGACGAACTGCTGGAAAGGGTGCTCCTCAAAGTCTATCGGTTATGGGAACACGGCGCGATGGCGCCCGTGCGTTCGCTGTTGGACGAGGAGCGCTTGCGGCTGGCGACGGTGCTGCGGTCGCTGGCAACGTCTAACGTTTCCCAAAGCGAAGATGCGATCCTGCTTTTTCTCGAGGCGATCGCCAAGCTGGAACCGATTGCCACCATCGGGCAAGAGGAGTTCGCGCTGCTCCCGGAGGTGAAGCAGGGCGTCTTGAAGGCCCGGCGGCCTGTGCTGCGGATTCGCGGGCACAAGGCCAAGCCGACCAACCTGACTCCGGCGCGCATGCAAGGGCTGCTGAGCATGTTGGAGGCGGTGGACCCGCCGACCTTCGCCGTGGGCAAGCTCTTTTTCCCAGGGGACTTGACCGCACTGGCCGATCTATTGGAAACGGCCATGGCGCTGCTCTTTGCTCAATGGCGGCTGCTGGCGCTGGAGACGCGCGGCGCGATCTTGCGGATTGTGCATACGATCCGGGTGGGACTGGTGGAAGAAAACGGCCACCATCTGGTCACGGTACGCAGCATTGTGGAGACGCTGCACCAGTTTGAGGCCATGCCCGAAGTGATGCAGTTTGCGCGCGATGCGTTCCTGGCGGGCAAGGTGGATGTGCCGCCGGAAGAGCCGTTCCGCTTCAACGCGATGGCGATTGTGAGCGACCGCCTGGCCGAGATGATCGCGGACCCGCCGCCGATTCACCCGTCGGCCCCCCAGGAGCCGGCCAAACCGCCAGTGGACGTGCCGCGCGACCGCCAGCCGGAGACGCAGCCCCCTGCCGAGCCGGAACCCCCGCTGCCGACCAATGGCAAGCATGAGCCGGAGCCGGTCACGCCGGAACCGGGCGAGCCGGTCGCGCCCGGCGACGGTGGGCAGGACGTGCTGCCACAGCCGGTGATCGAACCGGCCCCGCCCATGGCCGCGCCGCGACCGCGACGGGCCACGGTGGAGCGCGATTTCTACACCGACGTGCGCTTCCCGCAGCAGGTGCGGATGGGCGACGAGTCGCCGCTGATCGTGCGGCTGACGCGCGCGCCCTTTGCCCTCTCGCGCACGGACGGGCAGGTGGCGGTGCAGTTTGGTGAGCCGGACCAGCCCGAATTTGTAGAGGTGGTCATCGTGGCCCAGGGTTTTACGGAATCGACCGTAAGCTGGAGCCGGACCATGGCGGTCTACAGCGACCGCGATTCGCAGCCGGCGGTCTTCTTGCTGCGCGCCGGGGCCGAGTTGGGCGAGAAGCGCGTCACGCTGGACTTCTATCACAAGGGCCGCTATCTGGGCAGCGCGGCGTTTGTCACGCATATTGTGGAGAAAGCGCCCAATGCCGTCGGCGGTGTGACGCTGGACCATCCGGGGCTGGCTGCGCGCTTTGTGGACCAGCCGCCGCCGCCCGCCGACCTGGAGCTTCGCATTGTGCGTGGCAACCAAGATAACGTCCTGCATTTTATGTTGCACTCGACGCGGGCGGGGGTCGGCTATCACTGGCGGCCCATGGGCCAGGTGCAGCTACAGGCGACAAATCCGCAAGCCTATTTGGAGTCGCTTTTTGCCCATCTGGGCGATCTGGCGGCGCGGTCGGTGGACAAGCTGGGCGAGGCCGACGCGCTGGTTGGCGCGGGCGACATTGCCGCCATTGGGCAGCAGCTTTTCCGCGAGCTACTCCCTGCCGAGCTACAGCACGAGTTCTGGGCGCGCATCTTGCCCCGGCGCAAGACGGAAGGCAATCCCCAGGGCGCGATCCGGACGCTGCTCATCACCAGCGACGAGCCGTGGATTCCGTGGGAAATGATCAAGCCCTATCGCGTCAATAGCGAGACGGGCGAGGACGAGAGCCAGGGCTATCTGGCCGAGTTGTTCCAGGTGTCGCGCTGGCTGGCGGGACGCAGCCCGGCGGACCATGTGCAGGTGCGCGCGGCGGGGCTGGTCACGTCCGGTACGGATTTGGTGTACTCGGAGCGGGAGGAGGCGTATTTTCGCCAGTTGCGCGCGCGGCGGGTGCAGGTGGCGGGGCCGCTGAAATCGGCGGCCGCGGTGCGCCAGTTGCTGCTGAACGGCGGCGTGCAGTTGCTCCACTTTGCCGCGCACGGTCGCTTTGACGGCCGGAACGCCGATCTGTCGCCGCTTTCATTGGACGATGGGCGGTTGACCCCGCTGGACTTTGCCGGGGCGCGTGGGGCGGGTCTGCGCCGGGAGCGCCCGCTGGTCTTCCTGAACGCGTGCCACACGGCGCGGCTGGCCTTTGCGCTGACGGGGCTGGGTGGCTGGGCCGAACGGCTGATCAGCGACCTGGGCGTGAGCGCATTTGTGGGGACGCTGTGGGAAGTGAACGACCTGCTGGCCGCCGAGTTCGCCATCGCGTTCTATAACCGGCTGCTGGCGGGCGATACGCTGGGGCAAGCCTTCTACACGGCGCGGCTGGCTGTGCGTGACCGCCAACCGGCTAATCCGACCTGGCTGGCCTATGTGCTGTATGGCGACCCCAACAGCACTGTCGAGTGGGGCGCGACGGCGGAGGAAGTCGAGGCCGTGACGCAGGCCCTGGCGGACGCGGGGCTGACGCTCTTGGAGCCGGAACCGCCCTTTGACCCGGCGGAACTGGCGCAGGCGTTGGAAGCCGCGCTGGCCGCGCTGCTGCCGGAAATTGTGCGCCGCTCAATCCCGAACGCGGTGGCGACTGCCGTGGCCCATGCCACGGGCGCGGAAGTGGAGGGGACGCCGGCGGAGACCTTTGCGCCGGGGCCGACGCTGCTCGATAAGCCGGCTGACGCGCCCGCCGATGCGCCGATGGCCGCGGCGGCGGACGCGAACCACGCCCCCGCGGCGCGCGTGGAACCGGCGCGCGCGGAGCCACCCGCGGCGGAGGCTGTGACGGACGATGAGCCGCCGCTCTGGGATGCAGGCGGGTTTGCGCCGGAAACGGACGACGCCGCGCCTGAAGACGACGATGCGCCGGATGTTGACCTGCGCTGGGACCCGAATCGCGCCGGTGGGTTGTAGACCCGGCGCACGGTAGGCCCCGGGAGAACCCTCCCCGACAAGGACGGCGCAGCCATGACGACGCCCATGCGGCAGCAGTATTTGTCGCTCAAAGGCCAGTATCCCGACACGATTCTGTTCTTTCGGCTGGGCGATTTTTACGAAACCTTTGACGACGACGCCAAGATCGTCGCCAAGGTGTGTGATGTCGTGCTCACCAGCCGTCCGGTGGGCAACGACGTGCGTGCGCCGCTGGCGGGCGTGCCCTATCACAGCATCGATGGCTATATCGCGCGGCTGGTGGAGGCGGGCTATCGCGTCGCCATCGCCGAGCAGATGACGGAGCCGGGGCGCGGGCTGGTCGAGCGCGAGGTGACGCGCGTCGTCTCCAAGGGGACGGTCGTCGAGCCGGGGATGCTCGACGAGAAGCGCAACAACTACCTGGCCGCGGTCAGTCTGGACCCACGCTCCGGTCACGCCGGGCTGGCCTATTGCGACATCACCACGGGCGAGTTCGCCGCCACGGAGATCACGGGCGGCCGCCGCGAAGACGTGGAGCGCCGCATTGGCGAGGAACTGGGGCGGCTGCGCCCCAGCGAAGTGATCCCCATCGACTGGGAGCCGGCGGAATCGAGCCTGCACGGGCTGGTCGCCAGCCTCGACCCGGTCATTTCCCGGCTTGAACCCTGGCAAGTAGAACTAGATACGGCGCGGCAGACACTGCTGCGCCATTTGCGCGTGGCGACGCTGGACGGCTTTGGCCTCCAGGGCGCGACGCAGGCCGTGCGCGCGGCCGCGGCGCTGCTGGTTTATCTGCGCCAGATGCAGCCCGCCAGTCTGAATCAGTTGACCCGGCTGCACGCCTATGCGGTGGGCGAGTTCATGACGCTGGACGAGTCTACCCGGCGCAACCTGGAACTCACCGAGACGCTGCGCCGCGGCGATGTGCGCGGGAGTCTGCTGGATGTGCTGGACAAGACGCTGACGCCGATGGGTGGGCGGCTGCTGCGGCGCTGGTTGAGCCAACCGCTGCTGGACGTGGCCGCCATCAACCGGCGGCTGGACGCGCTGGAATACTTTGTGCGCCACACACCGGCGCGGCTGGAACTGCGCGAATTGCTGCAAGGGTTGGGCGATCTGGAGCGGTGGACCAATCGCGTGATGCAGGGCGTGGCGCTGCCGCGCGATCTGGTGGGGATGCGTGAGGTGTTGGCGAAAGCGCCGGCGGTGGCCGCGGTCTTGGCAGAGGAGACTGTGATGCCTGCCGGGAGCAACGGGTATGCGCCCGATGCACGGTCCGCGCTGCCGCCGGTGACGCTGTGCGCCCATGTGCTGGCCGCCATCGACGCCGCGCTGGACGACGACCCGCCCGCCACGCTGGCAACGCCGGGTCTGATCCGCGCGGGGTACAGCGCGGAACTGGACGACCTGGTCGACAAGAGCCGTCACGCCAAGGAGTGGATCGCCAACCTGGAGCGCGTCGAGCGGGAGCGGCTGGACATCAAGAGCCTCAAGGTCGGATATAACAAGGTCTTTGGCTATTACATCGAGATTACGCACACCCATACCGACAAAGTGCCCGACGACTATATCCGCAAGCAGACCCTGGCGGGCGCGGAACGGTACATCACGCCGGACCTGAAAGAATACGAGTCGCTGGTGCTCAACGCCGACGCGCGGCGGCTGGAGATCGAGCAGCAGCTATTCCGCGACCTGTGCGGGCGGATCGCCCAGGCGACGCCGGACCTGCTGGCGCTGGCTGCGGCGCTGGCCGAGTTGGACGTGTACGCCGGTCTGGCCGAGGTCAGCCTGACGCATCGGTATGTGCGCCCGGAGGTCAACGAGGGGCCGGGCATCGAGATTCTGGCGGGGCGGCATCCGGTGGTGGAGTTGACGCTGACCAACGAGCCGTTTGTGCCCAACGACGTGCGCATGACGCCGGAGACGGCCATCCACGTGCTGACGGGGCCGAACATGGCGGGCAAGAGCACGTTCTTGCGGCAAGTGGCGCTGATCTGCCTGATGGCGCAGATTGGCTGCTTTGTCCCGGCGGATACCGCAACCATCGGCGTGGTGGACCGCATCTTTACGCGCATCGGCGCGAGCGACGAGATTCACCGCGGCCAGTCCACCTTTATGGTGGAGATGGTGGAAACGGCCAACATCCTGAACCACGCGACGGCGCGCAGCCTGCTGGTGCTGGACGAGATCGGGCGCGGGACGAGCACCTATGACGGGCTGGCGATCGCGTGGGCGGTGATCGAGTACATCCACAACCACCCGGAACTGCGCGCCAAGACGCTCTTTGCGACGCACTATCACGAACTGACCGACCTGGCGGAACGGTTGCCGCACGTGGTGAACTACAACGTGGCGGTGGACGATAGCGGCGACGGCGACGACGTGGTCTTCTTGCGGCGCATCCTGCCGGGCAAGGCCGACCGTTCGTATGGCGTGCATGTGGCGCGGCTGGCCGGGCTGCCGCCGGGGGTGATCAACCGGGCCGAGGAGATTCTGGGCGATCTGGAGAGCAGCGGCGCGGCCGGTCCACGGCGGATGCTGGAGCGGCCCAAGCGGCAGGGCAAGGCCGCGCCTACGCAGGTGACGCTCTTTGCCGACGTGCACCCGGTGGTCGAGGCGCTGCGGGCGCTGGACGTCAACGCGCTGACGCCGCTGGACGCCCTCAACCGGCTCTTCGAGTTGCAGCAGATGGCGAACCGCGGGTAGGCGGGACGGTGCGTTTAGGCGGCGGTCTGCGCCGGTTGCGTGATGGTGACGCCGATCTCGTAGAGGAACTCCGGGGCCAAATCTGCGCCGTTGGGCCATTCAATGGTCCCCGTGTCGGAGTTGACCGCGACCTGCCGGAAATGCTTCATCGCCTTTAGGGGTGCGAAAACCTCGCCGGACAACTCATCCTGTAGGTCAACGTCCTTGGTCACACCGTTGTTGAAGACAACCCTGAGTTTGTAGCCCGCCAGATGTGTGACCTGGATAACATGCAAGAACATGGACGGCTCCTTATGATAGGGGCGGGATTGCCTGTAAGGGGTGGCGCGCCCGCGCACGTTCCCAATTGGTCAGAAGTTCCTGGCGGTGCAGTTCGTGCCACTCAAACAGCAGCGCAAGCGCCCGTCGTGACATCCTTCCTTGGATAATTCCTGAAGCGATTTCTACCGTCACTTCTTGATCCTGATACCTTGCATGGAAGTGAGGCGGCTCATGGTCTCGGTAGTTCATATAGACGATAATGCCGTAAAACCGACTTAACTCCGGCATGGTATCTCCTGGGGGTGGATTCGCGGCTGCTTGCCGTTTCACCAATTATACATGCTGCCGGCGACAAAGCGAGGGGCGATTTGCCTGCCCGGCGCGCGGGCGGCGGCGGATTCCGGCAATAGCTTACGCTCGTCTTTGACCCCACCCTGGCCGCGTGCTAGACTCTGAGGGCAAGCCGATGGTTAATTGAGGGGGCGATCGTCGCCG
>CAYJQA010000067.1:0-14043 GCA_964372065.1 uncultured Litorilinea sp. | reverse complement strand
CCAACGGACTGTGTTGCGTGTCATCTGAACGACGACGCCCACAGCCTCATGCTGGGCACCGATTGCGCCAGTTGCCACACCACAGAGGGGTGGAAGTCCGCCACCTTTGACCACAGCAAGACCGGCTACGTTCTGACCGGGGCGCATCAGCAGGTGGCTTGCACCGACTGTCATATCAACGACATCTTCGTCGGCACGTCGCAGACGTGCATCGGCTGCCACCTCAAGGATGACGTACACAAAACCCAGGCCGGCACGGACTGCGCCGCCTGCCACACAACGGATGCCTGGCGTCCGGCGCGTCTGCACATATTCCCGCTCGACCACGGCGGTGGCGGCGCCATCGCGTGCTCCACATGCCACACCGAGGCGCGTTCTGACACGGGGGCGCCGAACTACAAGACATACACCTGCTACAACTGCCACGACCCCGAGACTATCCGCAAGCAGCACCTCTTCGCGCAGATGATGGGCACCGACATTACCGACTGCGCGCGTTGCCACCCGACCGGGCAAAAGACGATGCAGATGCACTAAGGGCGCGTGCCGCGCGCCTGCCGTGGACCGAATTGCGTACGCAGCCCCGCGCCATTTGGCGCTCCCTTCCGCGCCTCGTCTCGTGCTACTCTGGTCGGGATGACGGCTCCACCAGCACGACAAGAAGGAGAACTAATGCACACGTTCAGCCGGCGCGACTTTCTGCGTGCCACCGGTGCCGCGGCAGCAGGCGGCACGCTGTTGCTGGCGGGCTGCGTCCCCATCCAGCCTATCCCCAGTAGCGCCGGCACTGTCCCTGCGGGCACCGTACCCGCGCCGGCCGCGACACCGGCGGCCTTCGTGCCCGACGTCGAGTATGACCTCACGGCGGCGCCGGCCGAGATGCAGATTCTGGCGGGCCAGCCCACTGCGGTATGGACGTACTCGGCGCGTCTGGTCAAGGGTGAAGCCGCCAACCTGCAGCCGCTTGCCAATACCTATCTCGGCCCCATCCTGCGCATGCGCACCGGCCAGAAGGTGCGCGTGAACTTCCACAACGACCTGCCCGAGCCCTCGATTGTCCACTGGCATGGACTGGTTTTGCCCTCGCGCATGGACGGCCACCCGCGCGACGCCATCCAGCCACGGGAGACCTATGTCTATGAGTTCGAGGTGGCCAACCGCGCCGGCACCTACTGGTACCACCCGCACCCAGAGCCGCTCACAGGCGCCCAGGTCATTCGCGGCCTGGCGGGGCTCGTTCTTGTGACCGATGGGGAGGAGGAGACCGCCGGCCTGCCCGCAGGAGACTACGACCTCCCGCTTGTCATCCAGGATCGCACCTTCGACACCGGCAACCAGATCGTCTACATCCAGGGCGGCGAGATGGCGGCCATGCCGGGAATGGCGAGCATGGAAATGCTCATGGGCTTCCTAGGCGACCGTATTCTGGTCAATGGCGTGCCCAACGCCGTGCTGCCGGCGGCGACGCGTGCGTATCGCCTGCGTGTGCTCAACGGCTCAAACTCGCGTGTTTACAAGCTAGGCTGGAGCGACGGCAGCCCGCTCACTGTCATCGCCACCGACGGCGGCCTGCTGGCGCAGCCAGTCGAGCGTCCCTACGTCATGCTGGGGCCCGGCGAGCGTGTCGAACTCTGGGCCGACTTCAGCAAGTACGCCGTAGGCAGCGAGGTCGTGCTGCAGAGCCTGAGCTTCCTGGGCGCCGAAGGGGATAGCCTGCTTGACGGGGCACCCCTTCCTGAAGCGGTGGCGACGGTTGGGGCCGGTGCGACGGCAACGTCTGATGCGATGGCTGGAATGGCAGGGATGGATCACACTGCAATGCCGGGCATGGCAGCGACTGCCGTTCCACCGGCCGCGTCAATCCCTACCGTGGACGTGGCGTCGGCTGCCATGGACGCATACCAGCCTGCGCTGCCTAACGGGGCGGCATTCCCGATCCTCTCGGTGCATGTCGACCGCCAGGAGGCTGAGACGCTCACCTTGCCGGCGACACTCTCTACGGTCGAGCGCAACCGGCTGGAGGACGCCACCAATGCAGCACAGCCACGCCGCTTCGGGCTCACCATGCGCGGCGGCGTCTGGCGCATCAACGGGCGCGCGTTTGAGATGGAAGGCGTCGCCGACGACGAGATCGTCAAGGTCGGCACGCTGGAGGCGTGGGACTTCGTCAACGAGCAGAACCCCGGCGAGGTAATGGAAAAGGCGGGCATGGTCCACCCGATGCACATTCATGGCGTCCAGTTCCAGGTTGCCGAACGCGGCGTATGGGCGCCGGAACTCCAGGCCGGCTGGGACTCGGTGCAGGAGGGTTACGTCGACGAGGGTTGGAAGGACACCGTGTTGGTGATGCCTGGCGAGCAGGTCCGGCTCTTGATGCGCTTTGTCTATCCCGATCTCTTCCTCTTCCACTGCCACAACCTGGAACACGAAGATCTGGGCATGATGCGCAACTACCGCGCCGACTTGTAACCCACGATCTGCATCCGTCGCCGCATCAAGAGCCCCCGGTCACATAACCGAGGGCTTCCGTTTGGGCCTGCTTGCAGCCGCGTCGCGGCCTAACTGGTGGCTCAGGCGCCTGGCTCAACGGCAGGAATCGTAAATGCAAATGTCGTGCCATGCCCCAGGCGGCTCTCGGCCCAGATGCGCCCTCCATGTGCTTCGACAAGCTGCTTGACGATGGCGAGCCCCAAGCCGGACCCGCCGCTGACACGGGTGCGTGACTTGTCGGCCCGGTGGAAGCGCTCAAAGACATGAGGCAACTCGTCCTGCGGGATGCCACTTCCGCTGTCGCTCACCTCCACCAACGCCGCGCATGCGCTGCCTGCAGCGTTATACACGCACGCGCGCACGGCAATGCGCCCATCGGCAGGTGTGTAGCGCAAGGCGTTGTGGAGCAGGTTTCCCAGCACCTGGGTGATGCGGTCGGCGTCGAGGTCGAGCAAGGGCAGAGCCGGCTGGATATCGGTAACGAGCGCAATCCGGCTGCTCTCGGCCTGCATACGCAGCGGCTCCGCGACACGACGCACGAGGTCGCCCAGGTCGGTCGGCTTACGCTCGAGCTTAAGCTGGCCGGCGTCGGCCAGGGAGAGCAGGCGCAGGTCGGCCACTAGGCGCGCAAGTAGGAGCGTCTCGTCGTGCAGGGATGCAATTTCGTTCGAATCGGTGGGAAGCACCCCATCGACCATCGCCTCCAGGTTGGCCTGCATGACGCTGAGGGGCGTGCGCAGCTCGTGGGCGATGTCGGCCACCATGTTGCGACGCAGTTGTCTGTCAAGCGCGAGGGCATCCGCCATCTGGTTGAAGCTCTGCGCAAGCTGTCCGACTTCGTCGCGGCTGGCAACCGGCACGCGCTGCCCGAGATCGCCGGCAGCGATGCGCTGGGCGGCGGCGGTGACGCCGCGCACTGGGGATATGATTTGCCAGAAGAAGACCAGGCCGAGCAAGAGCGCAAGGCCGCCCGTTAGCAACGTCGCCAGCCAGGTGGAGCGGGTGACCGCAGCGACGAAATCGGTAGCCGGTGAGGGCGTATCTGCCAGAGTACTCACGGCCAGAAGGGTGCCGACAGTCTGGCTTGCCACGCTGATTGGGATGCCCGCCGCCAGTTCGCCCAATGTGAGCGCGCTGCCGAGCAATGTCTCCGCTGTGTCGGCCACGACGATCCCATCGGCGTCGGCCAGCAGGAGGCGCAGCCCCATGCCTCCCCACAGGTCGGGTTCGGGGGTTGCGGTAGGAACGTCTAGCGCATCTGCCGGGCGCCCCTCCGCGCCAAGGCTGTCAGTGCGCGGGCCACCTGTCCCCGCGCTGGCCATCCCTCCACCGTCCATCTCGGGGGCAGCCGCACCTTGCTCGTTCATTCCGGACATGCCATGGGGCGTGGACGTGGCGGACGGTCCGCCATTCTGTGGACTGCCCACGTTTGTGTCTGTCATACCTCGCCGCATGCGGTTGGACGGCGTTGACGTGGGCGGCACGAGGGTCGGCGTCGGCGTGGCGGTGGGCGTGAGAGTTGGCGTTGACGTGGCAGTCGGCGTGGCAGTCGGCGTGGCAGAGGGAGTTGGCGTCGAAGTGACCGGCCCAGCCATGACGGACGCCAGCTCGACGGTCACCGTCGGCGGCAGCACTGACCAGGGGGCTTCAAGCAGGCGCCCTACCTCCTGCCAGTTGCCTGTGCGCGCATAGTAGTCGGCGAGGACGGGGGCTGTCTGTTGTACCCACGCCTGGCCGTTGGCGGTGACGAAGCGGCTGAACTGGCCCTCGGTGGCGCGGCTGATGAGAACGGCATTGACGGTTGTGCCAATAATGACCGCAACAGCCAGGGCGCCCAGCAGCTTGACCCAGAGGCTACGCATTGTTGGGCCAGTCGGCGATGAAGCGGTAGCCAACGCCGTAGACGGTGGCGATGTAGCGTGGGTTGCGGGCGTCGTCGCCCAGTTTGTTGCGCAGATTCTTGATGTGCTGGTCGATCACACGCTCAAAGCCGGCATACGCCGCCTCGCCCAGTTGATCCATAATTTGCCCGCGTGTGAGCACGCGCCCCGAGGTCTGTACGAGCGCCGCCAGAATCTGGAGTTCATAGCGGGTAAGGTCGAGGTGCCTGCCGGCCACGATCGCCTCGTGGCGTCCAATATCCACACTGACGTCGCCGGCGTGGTGGATCGTATCGGCGCGCACGTGCCCCTGGGCCCGGCGCAGGAGCGCCCGCACGCGCGCCACGAGTTCACGAGGGCTGAAGGGCTTGGTGACATAGTCGTCTGCGCCCAATTCCAACCCGACGACACGGTCGGTCTCCTCACCGCGTGCCGTTAGCATGAGGATGGGCACTCCGGAGGTGCGCCGGATTTGCCGGCAGATCTCCCAGCCGTCGACGTGGGGTAGCATGAGGTCAAGAATGACAAGGTCCGGCCGCTCGCGCTGGAAGGCCGGCAGTGCTAAAGATCCGTCGAGGACGGCGACGACCTGGTAGCCGGTTTGCTCCAGGTACAAGCTCACCGTGCGCGAGAGCTTGGCCTCATCCTCGATCAAGAGCACCTTTTCGGACACGCGCTGACTCCTCCTCCAGGGGGCGGGCACAGGATCGTCCCACTCGTGACGCATACAGAAGATGGGCGCTGCCGCATGCGGAACGCCCATCCATTTCTCACATCGGCAATCGATTCGGGCGCGGTATGGACGACACTCCCCGTTGCTGTCGCCCAGGTACACCTCAGTGGCAGGCGCCGCAATCAACATCGCTGTCCATATTCGGATGCATAAACTCCGCCGCGCCAGCCATCATGGGATCGGCCGTAGGGGAGTCCGCGATTGTGCCCATCCCGTGGCTGCCACGACCCGCCAACATGCCGGACTGCATGCCGTGGCCTGCCATTGTCCCAGCCCCGCCATCGTGGGCGACATGGGCACCTGGCGCCATCGCGACGCCAGCCATGGCGTGCGTGTCCGTAGTCCAGCCGGTGGCGGCGAGCGTGTGGCCGCTGGCATGGGCCTCCTGCTGAGCAGTGTCACGGTCCACGACCCCACTGCCTCGGGCCGGCATCCAGGTCCCCGGAATCTGGGCATTTGCGGTCCCTGCGGTCAGAACGCCCCAAAGCAGGGCAGTCGTCAGAATGGCTCCGACCAGAAGCTTCCACGGTTTCGCGATGTGCGTCTTCATTTGATCTTTCCTCTCATGAATTCCATTGCCTTGATAGAGTGTGTTCTTTCCTGCTGAACATACCCTTATCCTAGCGGCCGATTGTATGGGAATCATGAGGCCGTCATGTACACACACTGTAGGATCTGCGGCGCGGCAGGCAGAGGCGCACCAGGGGACTTCCGGCTGACGCCGGAGTTTATACCCTCGCACTACGGAAGAGGACACTCCCCCGTTCCACAGCGTGTCTGCACGGTGTGCGTGGCGCGCAGATTACTCCGAGAGGAGAGTCTTTGCCAGATCCGGACTGTCCGTGGTGCGAAACCAATACGCAGCGGCCGACCGCATTTAGCTCTGAAGAACGCGGTGGCGATAGGGCGTGTGCGCGGTGTTGCCGCTCCACAGTATGTCTTGTTGCATAACGCACACGTGTCCAGCGGGCAGCAGGGTCCACGCAGGCGAAACCTGTGGGCTTGCCCCACTCTGAAGTCGGGTCGCGCGTCCCGCGACTAGCGAACGGTAGCCTTTGGCTGGATACTCTTCCAGCGCCTATCCGCGCCACGCCGGATGTAGGCCGGCGCAAAATCCGCCAGGTACTCCCACCCCTCGATGGCCAAACCTTCCCGCACCTCTGGCGTCAAGACAAAGCGCAAGTTGCGTTGGTCTGTGCAGAGGACAACCTCGACGACCTCGTCCTGGCCGTCGTCGATAACCTTCACGATGCATGGGCGGTCGGTGCCTTCCGGCTTGCGAAAGTAGGTTGCTGAACAACGCGCACAGAACGAAAGCCCGGCATCGCAGAAACCGCGGTGCATAACAATCTTCACTGGTCAACGCTCCCTCAATTGGTTTATTCCTTCCAAGCGTCAAGTCTACTGGTTTGCGCCCACGAACGCATCGGTAGGATGGCTAGCATTGAGTAGGCGAAATGGCGCGGAGCACAGCGCCAGACGCTGCGAAGCACATACATTAACCCAGCGCAAACGCGGGCGCTAAGTAGATTCTGATCGCACTTCCTCGGCGCCGGACCCGGACCGCAGCTGGGTATATGCGCAATTCTGCGCATACGCGGTACGCATTATGGCGCTTTTCGTCACCGGTGGCGGCTGCTACTCTTGATGGTACCGCCGGGCATCCCTCAGTCGCGAGTCCTCACGGGCACGGCCATGGCGGATAGCGGGAGGTGGCGTATTGTTCAGGCGTATTGCCAGCGCAACGCGAGGATCGTTCGCAGGGGGTTAGCAATGAGTGATCTACTTCTCAGTGCCAATGCGTCGGCCGTGGCGATAGTCACGACCGTCCTGTTCCTCGGCGGTATTGTCGTTATCTGGGTTCGTATGGGGCACGGGTAGCCGGGCTGCACCATCGTCGAAACCCAATACCACGCTGTACTGACCGTTGCAGGCTACGGAACTCCTATCGGACCAGTGGGCGTCCGTACGAGTGGCGAGTCGTAGCCCGTGCGTCTGGTAGCCCCCCACGCCAATGACGCGCCAGTTGGCGCGTGTGCGAGGCTAAATATCACCCTATACTCAGGGCTTCCCCCCGGAGGCAGCCATCGGCCGCCTGAGTCGGCAAATTGTACGTCCGTAACGCGGGCCATATTGCGCTCGCATACTAAGGAGAATCCCATGCAGAGACAATTTCGAAACATCGTAGTCACCCTGTGTACCGCTGCACTGCTCGGCCTGGCATTGGCCGGGACTGTGGGGGCGGCGCCCCTGTATGCATCTGACGGCGCGCGACCGCAGGCGGCTCCCGCCCAGGAGACCCCGACGCCGGGAGCCACCTCCACTGATACTGTAACCGGCACGACCGACAGCGCGGACCACGCGGCCCACCATCCCGCCGGCCAGGCCATGACCGATACAGCCGCGGCCGAAGGGGGCATGATGGGCGGTATGGCGGGTATGGGCGCCATGATGGAGTCGATGCACGCCGTGAACCAAGGGATCGCTGATGATCTGGCCGCAGTGATCGATGAGAATATCGCGGACATGACGCCCGAAGCGGCGGCCGAGTTGGGCCGCATCCAGGGACTGCTCGAGAGCATGTCGACGACGATGGTGGATATGTCCTCCATGATGGGCGACCCCGCGATGGCTGCCATGATGTCCGGCATGATGGGTGCGGACACGGCCATGACCGGAACCATGACGGGCACGATGCCCATGACAGACACGATGCCCGGCATGGAGGGAATGGATCACTCGATGCCGATGACAGGCACCATGCCGATGACAGGCACCATGTCTATGTCCGAGACTATGCCCATGCTCGGCATGGAAGGCATGATGACCATGATGAACAGCATGTCCGGTGATATGGCGGCCATGGCGGATGAAATGCCCGGGGAAATGGCCGATCGCATGGAGCAAGTCCAGTCCCAGATGGACGCCATGATGGCTGGGCTCGAGGGAATGGATCACTCGATGCCGATGACGGGCACCATGCCGATGACAGGCACCATGCCGATATCAGGAACCATGCACGGCATGCAGGAGATGGGTGATATGGCTGCCATGCATGCAGGGATGGATACGATGCTGGCGGACATGCGGGCGGTGATGGACGACATGGTGGCTGATGCTGAGACCGTAACTCCCGAGATGGCTGCCGAAATGGGGCGCCTGATGGGCCGCATGGAGGGCATGGCCAACATGGCTGCCATGATGCAGCAGATGGCCGGCATGATGGGCGGCACGATGAACGACCCCAAGTAGGTCCACATCGCGGGCGCACACACATCGAGACAGTGCCGGTCGGGCGGGATGCACCGTGCGTTCCGCCCCACCGGCCTTGGACAACAACATGCCTACGCGACCTCAGCTACATGAAGCAGACGAGCGGTTATCTATGAGTGGTCTGCACGCTGGCCACAGTGGCCACGTCACAGGTGTAACCGGAGTGAGGAAGCACGGATGAATCGGGCGCTAGCACAGGAACCGGTCACACACGAGAGGCCACACGATGCGACCATAAATCGCGCGGCCGACTTCCTCGTGCGCCATCTGCTCGGCCTGCTGGTGGCGGCTCTGCTCGTCGTCACACTGCTGCCCTTCGCCGCGCCGCTCTTTCTGTACTGGGGCTGGGAGCACCCGGCGGCGTTGCTGTATGCGGCCTACGGCGTCACCTGCCACCAGTTGCCGCAGCGCAGTTGGTTCCTCTTTGGATCCAGACTCACCTACACTTTGGACGAGATACGCGCCGTGTGGCCCGCTGACTCGGCGAAAGAGTTGCGCCAGTTCGTGGGCACGCCAGCGATGGGCTGGAAGGTCGCCTGGAGCGACCGCATGTTGAGTTTCTACACGATGACAGCTGTGTGGGGCGCCATCTACTGGCTGCTGCGGAGAGCAGGCATCCGGGTGCGGCCGTTGGGTTGGGGACTGGTCGCCCTGCTGCTCGCTCCCCTTGTTCTTGACGGGTTCAGCCATCTGCTCAATGACATCTTTGCCGGCGTGCGCGGCGCGGGCTTCCGCGACACGAACGCCTGGCTGCGCGCGCTCACAGGCAACGCCTGGCCGGATTTCTATGCCGGAGACCAGGCGGGCACCTTCAACTGGTGGGCACGCTTGATGTCCGGCATCCCGGCGGCGTGGGCGCTGGCCTTTGCCTTTTTCCCCCGTCTCGAGGCAGTGCTGGCAAATGGGCCGGGCCTTGGCGCTCGCCATGATGTCTGACACACTTTTTGCCGTATGAGGAACGTTATGGCCGGCCACGCGCAATCGGGACACACAGGCGCCGCGTACATACCGGCCCTGCGCTTTCACTGGCTGACGCCGATCTACGACCTCGTGCTGCGCTGGGCCTTCCCCGAGAAGCGCCTCAAACGTTTCGTCGTGGAACAGGTGGGCGCGCCGGCCGCGCTGCTGGACATGGGCTGCGGCACGGGCACGCTCACGCGCATGCTGCAGAGCGCACAGCCCGCTACGTGCGTTGTTGGGCTCGACATCGACGGCGCCGTCCTTGCCATCGCCCAACACAAGTCCAATGCTGCAGAGGTCTCCCGCGCCATGTTTGTGCAGGGCAGCGCCATCGCGCACCCCTTCGACAACGGCGCGTTTGACTGTGTCGCCACGAGCCTGGTCATGCACCACCTGTCGCGGGAGGACAAGGCGGCCGCGTTGCGCGAGTGCCACCGCGTGCTGCGCCCTGGGGGTGTGCTCCTGCTGGCCGACTTTGCCGCCCCGCGCTCGCGTTATGCGCGCACGGTCGGCCTGCTGGTGCGCTACCTTGAAGAGGTCGAGGACAACATGCGCGGTCGGCTGCCTGTGCTCATGGCGGGCGCCGGCTTCGCGGACACCCAGGCGTTGGCGCACTTTGGCAGTGTGTTGGGCACGCTTACTGTCTACCGGGCCGTTCGACCGTAGTCATAGCCAGACGACCGCCATGTGCTGTGGCGGCACGGTTCCGATTCCAGCACACACCGAGGAGCAAACATAGCTAAGTCAGACAAGGCGACCACCCCGGTGACCAAGACGCCGGCAAAGACATAACCGAAATCGACCGACCGCACACCTTCCCGCAGCCGCCGTGTCGGCATGCGGCGGCGCGGGCCCGACTCCTTGCTGTTGGGCGGCGGCCTGCTGATCGCCCTGCTAATCGGGCTGGCTGTCTTCTTCGGCGTGCGGAGCGCCATCCCGGTCGCTGGCGAAGTCCGCTTCTCCGCGCAGGGCAACACCCACATCGAAACAGGACGGCCCAACACCTTCGCCTACAACAATACGCCGCCCACTTCAGGGCCGCACTATGGCTCACTTGCGCGCTGGGGCGTACACACTGGCACGGTGCCCTACGAATACCTATAGCACAATCTTGAGGACGGCGGCATCGTCATCTACTATCAGTGTGCCGAGGACTGTCCGGATATTCGTGACCAGTTGGCGGCCATCGTCGAACCCTATGGGCGCAATGGCCAGCACATTCTCAAGGCGCCGAACAACCCGAACTGGACTGACGGCGTTGCCCGCCACCAGGACATGGGTACTCCGATCGCCGTTACAGCCTGGACGCCAATGATCTCGATGGATACCGTGAACGTTGAGCGCATCGAGACGTTTGTCAGCAAGTACCTGGGTATTGACAACCACCGCGGCCCCACAGGTTAATCGATGGCCGTGAGGACCAACGTGAATTCGGTATCTGCAGAGAGGACGTTGGGATGAAGAGTCGCATGATTGTTGTCATTCTCGCCGCATTTGCAGTCGCACTGCTCGCCAGCGGCTGTGCCGCACCGGGCGTATCGGCTACGGCGCTGACAGTGGTCGCAAGTGATGGAGGTTATGCGCCGGCTACGCTCGAAGCGCCGTCCGGCATTGCCATTCGCATCACACTGGACAACCAGGACGGTGTGCCGCACCAGTTGGCCATCGAGGAAATTGCTATTGCCACGCAGGGCGGCGATGCTGGTGCAATGGCAGGAATGGACCATGCGATGCCGGGCGATGCCACGATGCCGCCCGTCCACATTGTGGCCAACTCTGGCACGCAGGAGACGGTCGAGTTCACACCAACCCAGGCCGGCCAGTACACGTTTCGCTGCCTGGAGCCGGGGCACACTGAGACAGGCACACTGACGGTCGTGCGACGCTGACATGCCTGGATCGAGAGCAATCAATGGGACAGTCGCCGGACGTTGCCCGCAGTACACCCCGAGTCACAAAGGCGCCGCCCGCGCTCCGGGCAAGCACCCGCTATTGGGAAATCGATGCCTTGCGTGGCCTGGCCGTCGTCAGCATGGTGATCTATCACCTGTTGTGGGACCTCTGGTTCCTGCGCGTGCTGCCGGACATAGTACCTTGGGAAGGCTTCTGGAAGTATTTCCAGCGGGCAACGGCGACGACCTTCATCCTGCTTGCGGGCGCGTCCATGGCGATCATGACTCAGCGCACTCCCGCTGAGACTGAAAGCGCGCTGGTTCGGCGCCTTTGGCTGCGCGGGCTAAAAATTATGGGCCTTGGCATGCTGATTACGCTGGCGATCGGCTTTTCAGGCATTGGCCGGCTCGACTTCGGCATCCTGCATTTGCTCGGGCTGTCGATGCTACTCGCCCTGCCATTCCGCCGGCGAGCCTGGCTCAACCTCGTCCTCTGGCTCATTTTCTTCGTGGCTGGGAGCGTGGTGCAATCAATCGACGCGACTACACGATGGTTCGTGCCATTCGGCTTGGCCCCGGCGGGCTATGCCCCGCTCGACTACTTTCCTCTGGTCCCCTGGTTCGGCGTTCTACTGTTGGGAATGGGGCTGGCCAACCTGCTCTATACGCCAACGGGCCGCCGCTTCTGCCTGCCCGACCTGGCGACGGCGGCCCCTATGCGCTGGCTGCAGCCGCTGGGTCACCACTCGCTCGTGCTTTACCTCGTACACCAGCCCCTACTCTGGGGAACTTTGGCGTTGTTGGGCCTCACCCAACGATAGACTCCGTCTTCCCATTCCGCACGACTCAGCAAATCTCCGCAAACGGATTCTGCGGCGCTTTGCTGGCTGAGGAGATCTATGTGTCGAACAGTCGCCGCGGGCTTGGCTGGGCCTCACTGCACCCAGTTTGAGAGAATGACAACTTCCTGCTCGGGCTCCACGGGATCATTGCTGCGAATCTTGACACGGAAATCGTGCGGGCCGTCCATCCCTTCATGCATGGAAAAGCTTAAGGACACCTGCGCCGTCTCGCCAGGGTCGAGTTCGGAGCGGTCAATCTGCGCATGCGGCGGGCAGCAGCCCTCGACCACCTGCACGACAGGCTCTGTGGGGAAGTAAAGCTGTTTGTCACCCACGTTCTGGATCGTGAAGGTCGTCTCGACGCTGGTGTTGTTCTTGACGTCACCGTAGTCAAAGGCCGTCTGGCTGATCTGGGCGCGGGCGCCGCCTGGGGAGAGTGGCGTGTAGGGGCTGGCGGAGGTCAACCGCGTGATGATGAAGAGCGCGACCAGCGCTGTGGTAATGCCACCGACGAACACGATCCAGGCAGGCGGGCGCAGCGAGCGTTCGATGCGGCCGGCACTGCCGGGAAGGGGGTGAACGTTTTTGGTTTGGGTCATTGCAGGAGTCCTTCTCTCAATCGAAGCGGGGAGCGATTCAACGGCTCGAAATGCAGCGAATACAGCGGGTTACATGCTGGCGGACGCGTGTTCGCTGGTGGGGTACGGCGTGTCGGTGCCGGGACCGCGCGCGGCGAACTGGGCGTCGATCGCCGTACGGATGGCGCTCGGAGAAGCACCGGCCTCGAGCAGATCCATGGTCAGGTGCGTGATATCGGCGCAAATTTCGCAGGCAAGTGCGTGGTTGTCGAAGACCAGCGCATCGGGTCTGCTTTCCGGCATCAGATAGCACTCGAGGTTGTTGCGGTAATTGATCTTGCTGCAGCCGCAGTAGCAGGGGATGGTCTCAAGGTGTTCAGGGTGGGCGGTGGCGAAACGGTAGGCTTCCTGCACATGCACGCTCTGCATCATCACGACTTCGGGCATGAGGGCTATGTCGGCCAGCGAGATGGCGGGGGTGGCGCCGCAGGCGGCCGACAACACGGCGACGCCAAGAGGTGCAAGAATTCGGTTCAAATGCACTATCGTTCGTCTCTCATCGTCAACACGCTAGAACGCGCAGCTGAAACCTGTGCCTTGAGGATACGCCCGCACATCGGCGGCTGCCAGCGCAAAATTGCGCAGCGCCACCGCGCCAAATTGCGTATCCGCTCGTGCCTGCAGTGAAGGTGCCACTAGTCTCTTTCTATGTCCATTCGTCTCGAGCGGCCCACTGTGCGGCCGATTTGATGCTCGCAGGCGTGCCCATTTCCTGTGTATATGCGGAGAATCGTGCGGAATTGAAGTGCCGATGCACGTTGATCCCTCTGCTCCAACTTCAGGGCTCTCCAACACCGGTTCCCAGTGGCGATTCACAGTTGCGTCCTATACATACCAACTGGCTATCTGCTCCTGTATCACAGTGGTGAACGTCGCGCTTGTCTGCGCCTCGTGCCACCCCGCACTGCCAAGCGCATCGCGCATCGCCCGCCAATCCGGCAACCCTCACCAACTCTCCAGCCCGCTCATCCAGAAACGGTCCGCCGGCGGCACAGCCACTCCCCAGCGCACAGCCCGGGCATGGATGCGAAGTCAGTCATAATCACCGGCGTGCCGAATGCCTGCGCCTCAACGAGGGGAATGCCAAAGCCTTCGCGCATGCTGGTCGTCAGCAGCACGTCGACGTGAGTGTTCATAGGACGTAGACCGACTTGGTGGGACGAGGAGTAAAGCCAACATTTGCACGGGAGGACATCGCCGCGTTCGCGCAAAAGTGGGAAAGACGCAGTGCCAACGACCCGCGCGTTAAGTGCTGCCGTGGCTAACGCCACTGGATAAACTCAGGGCAGAAAGGCCTTGACGGCTTCGGCGGCGCGCCGGTTGATGCCCGGCACG
>CAYJQA010000066.1:5581-14046 GCA_964372065.1 uncultured Litorilinea sp. | reverse complement strand
GTATCGGGCAAGTCCTCGGCGCGGCCATCCCAGGCCAGCGCCAACATGCTGCCCGCGACCACCAAACGCCCATCGTCCGGGTCGAACAGCCCGAATTGGAAGTCAGGCCAGCGGTCGGCGATGCCCATCCAGTCCCACGGCATGGGATGGCCCACCGGCCAACTCGACTCCAGAACAAAGGCCGGCCAGACCTGGTCCACCAACTCCTGCATACGCCGCCACAACTGGGGTTGCTCGGCGACCGTGCGCAGTTCCAGTCCGTCCATCTCGCGTGGCATACTGCCCCGATCTAGAGGAAATGGCGCTCACGCGCCCGGTGTTCGGCCCATTCTTCACGCGCCGCGTTGACCGTATCAATCTCGCTGATTTCGGCTACCGGAACATCCCACCAGCTGTGATAGCCCGGCACGCCCACATAGCGGTCGTTCTTGACATAAATGACGGTGGTGCGGTCGATCTCCTGGGCTTTGCTCAAGGCCGCGACGACCTCGGCATAGCCGTTGCAGCGGATCACGTGCGCGCCGAGGCTGGCCGCGTTCGCCGCCAGGTCCACGGGGAGCGCCGCCACGCCTTCGGCCTGGTCATCGAGCGGCCCGCGGTCGCCGGGGAACACATAGCGCGTACCAAAGCCCGATTGGCCCAACGACCGGCTGAGCGAGCCGATGCTCTTGTAGCCCGCATTGTCCATGAGCACAATCGTGAGCTTGAAGCCTTCCTGAATCGACGTGATGATCTCGTTGGCCAGCATGAGATAGCTGCCGTCGCCGACCAGGACATAGACCTCGCGCGAGGGATCGGCCATCTTGATGCCCAACCCACCCGCAACCTCATACCCCATGCAGGAATAGCCATACTCCAGGTGGTATTGCTTGGGGTGGCGTGTGCGCCAGAGCTTATGCAGATCGCCCGGCAGGCTGCCCGCGGCGCAGACCATCACCGCGTCCGGGTCGCCCAGTTCGTTGACCGCGCCGATCAGTTCGCCCTGGCTGGGCAGCGGTTGGTTGCGGATGGCATAGATGCGGTCCACTTCGGCTTCCCAGGCATCGTGCAGGCTGCGCGCCTCGGCCACGACGGCGTCGCCCAGGCGGTAGCCTGCCAGCAGCGCCGTGAGTTCCTCCAACGTTGCCCGTGCGTCGCCCGTCACGGGCAACGCATAGTGCTTGTGAGCGTCGAACTCGGTCACGTTGATGTTGACAAAGCGCACGTCCGGGTTCTGGAACGCGGTCTTGCTGGCCGTGGTGAAGTCACTGTAACGCGTGCCGATGCCGATGATCAGGTCGGCGTCGAGCGCATAGAGGTTGGCCGCCGACGTGCCCGTGACACCGATCGCGCCCAGACAGAGCGGGTGATCGTAGCGCAGGCTGCCCTTACCGGCCATCGTCTCGCCCACGGGAATGCCCGTTTGGTCCACGAATTGGCGCAGGGCCGCGGTCGCTTCGCTGTAGATCACGCCGCCGCCCGCCACGATCAGCGGGCGCTTGGCCGCGCGGATCCACGTGGCGGCCTGCTGCAGCGCCGCGACATCGGGCCGGTTGCGCGGAATCTGCCACACGCGCTTGGCGAATAGCGCGGTGGGGTAATCGTATGCCTCGGTCTGTACGTCCTGCGGCAGCGCGAGCGTGACCGCGCCGGTATCCGCCGGGGAAACCAGGACGCGCATGGCTTCGGGCAGCGCGCTCAGAATCTGGTCGGGCCGGTTGATGCGGTCCCAATAGCGGCTCACCGGTCGAAAGGCGTCGTTGACCGACACATCCTGGCTGTGCTCCGACTCCAACTGCTGCAACACGGGCGCGACGTTGCGCCGGGCAAAGATGTCGCCCGGCAGCAGCAGCACGGGCAGGCGGTTGACCGTGGCCGTCGCCGCGCCGGTGATCATGTTGGTCGCGCCCGGCCCGATGGACGTGGTGCAGACCAGGGTTTGCAGGCGGTTGCGGTGCTTGGCAAAGGCCGCGGCCGTGTGCACCATGGCCTGTTCGTTGCGCGTCTGGTAGTAGCGCAGCGCCGGGAACTGCTGGAGCGCCTGGCCCATCCCCGCGACGTTGCCATGCCCGAAGATGCCGAAGCAACCGGCGAAGAACGGCTGCTCCAACCCATCGCGGCTCACGTATTGCGCCGTCAAGAAACGCACGATGGCCTGGGCAGTTGTCAAGCGCGTCGTGTTCGCATTGCTCATCGTCCCACCTCTCGCGTCAATGTGGCAGCCGAGTCATCGGCGAAACCAGGGCTAGGGTGCAGTGGTTCAGTCTAGGCCGCCGCGTTCCGCCACTGTCCGTTCACATCGTTGATGCGCGGGGCCGTACGTGCCCGCAGGAGACTGCTGACGGTTGCCGGCTTTGCTACTTCTTGATGTCGGGGTTGGGTAGCATGAAGTCGCGGACGACGCCTTCCAGCTCGCGATAGGAGGCGATGAAGGAGCGCAGCGTGCGGGCCGTAGGCCCGAACATGTCGAACTCCTCCGGGGTCATGCCGTCAGCGTCGTAGGCGCGGCGGAAGTCGGCGAACTTGGCGTAGAGCGTCTCCACCACCTGGGCCGGCACAGGCTCCTGGAAGCGCGGCTTGACCTCGATGTCCGACGCGTTAAAGAGCCGTTGCCACTCGTAGGGGATCGTCAGCACGATGTCGCCGCCGATCAGTTCGGACCAGTGCATGTGGTGGCGGTAGGCCGCGGCCAACAGCCGCGCCCGATAGCCGCTCTCCTGGTAGATGCCGTAGGCCTTCTTGATACAGGCGATGCCTGCCCAGTCTGCGTAGCCGGGCGTCAACAGCACGTTGTCGCGCTTCTCCAGCACCTTGATCCAGTCATCCAAACGCCCAATCATGATGGTGCAGACGGGGCGCATGTCGGCGATGGGCTTGCCTGCCGCCGCGCGCCGGTCCAGCCCGCGCTCGACGGCCTCGGCAACGGCCAGCGCCTGCGGCACGCAGAAGGAGACCGTGGCGTTGATGTTGACGCCTTCGTAGGTTGCCTCCTCGATCGCCTCCACACCCGCCCGGGTAACCGGCACCTTGACCTGCATGTTGGGCGCAAGGCTGTTGAAGTGCACGGCCTGGCGCACGATGGCCTCGGCGTTGCGGTAAAACGTGGGGTTAGTCTGAATCGATATGCGCCCCTTGTGGCCGCCCTCGCGCTGGAAGACGGGATAGAGCAGTTCAGCCCCCTTAGCGGCCATCTCCTCGTTCAGCTTCCACGTCACATCGTCCTCGGTCCACGTGGGGTTCTCGGCGATGATCTGGTAGATGCGGTCCTTCCAGAGATGCATTTCCTTCTTGAGCACCTGGCCGACGATGGTGGGATTAGTGGTAGCGCCCACCGCCCCGTGCTCGATGGCGTAGGTAAGTTCCTCGACCGAACACGAGTCGTTCCAGTAGTCGGTGGCCGTCGTCGAGACGGTTTCGTGCAGGGGGCTTTTGTAGGTAGTCGCCAGCATGGTTTGGTCCTCCGGAACCTAAGGCACTGACAAAACACGGGACAAGGCGTGTTTTCCGCAGTAGGCGACCGGGCCTATGTCTAGGCGCAGCGCCCGCGTTGGATATTAGTAGAGAGGAAGACGCGGATCGAATCCCCGATAGGAATGCTTCACCCACGAATAGCGCGGATCGTCCTGATTCGCCAGGCTCTGGGCGCTCCCTGCCAGGACGTTCAGATAGTAGGTCGTGTAACCCGGTGCGCTGACTACCGGATGGTAGCCTTCGGGAACCAGCACGGCGCAGTTGTGCTCGGCGCACATGAGGGCGTCGATGGGGTAGCCCGCCCGATGCAGCGGCGAGCGTTCGTCGGTGTAGACACGCTGGTAGGCGTATCCCTCCGGCTTGTCCAGTTGATAGAAGTAGACTTCCTCCAGATCGGCTTCGACCAGCTTGCCGTCGGCGTCCACGATATGGACGTCGTGCTTGTGGCCCGGATAGCTGCTCCAGTTGCCGCTAGGCGTGTAGACTTCCACCAGGACCAGGCGGTGGACCGGCGAGCCGGGCGGCAGGAGGTCGTTGATCTGGCGGCTGGCGTTTTCGCCGCCGCGCACGGAAATCGCCACATCCTCCGGTCGAATCAGCCACGGGTCGTGGTCCTCGTCGGTCGGCGTCCAGGTCACGGCGAACTCACCGGCGACCTCGGCGGTCACGGTGAACTGGGTGCGCCGCGGCAAATAGAGGGCGTGGGCCACGCCGGTGAAGACGTTGGCGCGGCCGCCAATGCCCGCCCAATTGCCGCGGTTGGAGGTCACGGCGTAGCGCCCGGTCAGGTTGACCAGGGCCAACTCGTTTTCGCCCGTGGCGAACGACCACTGCGCACCCGCGGCCAGGCGGCGCGCTTGGAACGATATATAGTCCCATCCGGCAGACTGGGGCGTTACGGACAGGATCAGGTCAGGGTCGGCGGGGTCCGCTTGCGGACGGATCAGGAGGTTCGCAGCAGTGTATTGTCTCGGCGTTGCCATGTTCACACGCTTTCTGGGAGTAGTCTGCACCCGGCCAGGCAGGGCCGCGGCGTCATCCTCTTGGCAATCTAACATACGGACTGGGCGGTGTCAATTGGCGGGACCCGGCTGCTGTGGACGGGCGGTGCGACGCCTCCACGCCGCCTCGCGTGATGCGCCCGGGCGCGTGGCGCAAGGGTGACGACCGGCCCGTTGCGTGCTATAATCTGCCCGAACGGCGGGCAGCTTCACCGCCGCCAGCGAACAGGAATCTTACCGTGGCAGATGGCACGCAAGCTTCAACGCCGGCCCGCCGGCTGAATAACCGGGACGTCGCCGCCGAACTGGCCTTGGTCGGCGACATTCTCCAGATTCTCGACGCCAATCGGTTCCGCGTCATTGCCTTTCAGAATGCGGCTGAGTCCATCCGCACCTTGGGGCAGGACATCAACGCGGTCCACGCCGAAGGCAATCTGCTGTCCATCCAGGGGGTCGGCAAGGGCATCGCCGATGCGCTCCACGAGTTGTTGTCCACCGGTCAGGTGGCCGAATTTGAGGCGCTCAAGCAGGAGGTGCCGGCGGGCGTGGTCGCCATGATCCACGTGCCCGATGTGGGGCCTAAAACGGCCAAGCGGCTCTGGCAGGAACTGGGCATCACGTCCATTGATGAGCTACGCGGCGCGGCGGAGAGCGGCAAGATTAGCGGTCTCAAGGGTTTCGGGGCCAAGCGTGAGCAGCAGATCTTGCGCGGCATCGAGCTGTCGGCCAAGCGCGGGGACGAACGCACCCCCATCGGCGAGGCGCGCCCGCTGGCAGCGGCGCTAGTCGCCGGGCTGTATGAGCGTGTCGCGCCCCAGGCGATCGCCAGGCTGGCGGTGGCGGGCAGCCTGCGGCGCTGGAAAGAAACCATCGGCGACGTCGATATCCTGGTGGTGAGCGCCGACCCCGCGCCCGTGATGGACGCGTTTTGCAGCCTGCCGCAAGTAAGTGATGTGGTGGGCAAAGGGACCACCAAGAGCAGCGTTATCCTCGGTACAGGGCTGCGCGTAGACCTGCGTGTGGTCGAGCAAAGGCACTGGGGGGCGGCGCTGCAATACTTCACCGGGAGCAAGGAGCACAACGTCGCGCTGCGCGAGTTGGCGCTCAAGCAGGACTGGAGTCTCAACGAATACGGGCTGACTGCCACCGGCAGCGGCGACGCGCCGGAGGGCGAGCAGCGTTTTTTCGACGAAGAAGAGGCGCTCTATGCGTTCCTCGGTCTGGCGTGGATCGCGCCGGAGCTGCGGGAGCAGCGGGGCGAGATCGCGGCGGCGCGCCAGCGCGGTCTTCCCGCGCTCATCACGCTGGACGACGTGTGCGGCGAACTGCACGGACACTCGACCTGGAGCGACGGCACGGCGTCGATCGCCGACATGGCCGCGGCGGCCCATGCCCGCGGCTACTCATACTGGGCGGTCTGTGACCACAGCGTAGGGCTGGGCATGGTGGGTGGCCTGGACGGTGCGCGTCTCAGCGCCCAAGCCGACGAGATCGCCGCGGTGAACCGCGCCTACGCCGACCGGGGCATTGACTTTCGCTTGTTGCGCGGTACAGAGGTGGAAATCCTGGCGGATGGCTCGTTGGGCCTGCCGGATGACGTGCTGGCCGGTCTGGATGTGGTCGTCGCCAGCATCCACAGCGGTCTGCGGCAGGACAGAGCGACGATCACCGAACGTTGTCTCAAGGCGGTCCGCAACCCGCACGTGGACATTTTGGGCCATCCCACCGGCCGGCTGATTGGGTCGCGGCCGCCGTCAGAACTGGACGTGGAGGCCGTGTTGCAGGCGTGCGCGGAGACGGGGACAGTCGTCGAGATCAACGCCCACCCGTCACGGCTGGATGTGAACGACGTCTACGCCCGCCGCGCCGTCGAGTTGGGCTGTAGGCTCGCCATCAACAGCGACGCGCATGAAGCGGGCGGTATGGCCGTCATGGAGTACGGAGTTGCCACCGCGCGCCGCGGCTGGGTGACAGCCGACGCCGTGGTCAACACGCGGCGCGTCGACGAGCTATGGGCATGTCTGAAGGATCAACAGAGCAGGACCGCCTGACAACCACTATACGTGAGGCAGATTGAGGCCATGAGTAGGCAACGAGACAATGGCGCACCCCGCGGCCCGTCCGCTGCGCCGCCGCGTGATGCGCAGTTCTGGGTGGGCTGGCTGGCCGCCGGCCTGGTCGTGCTGATCATCGTAGCGGTGGCGGCATTGGCTTGGCAACAACTGCGACCGCCTGCGGCGGGCCGCGCCGAGGTGGCGATGACGCCGATTGTGGGCGGCATGACCCTCGTCACCGCGACGCCCACGGCGGGCGTGGTTGCCGCGGCGACCCCGGCCACACCGACCGCGGTGGTCATCACCGTGACTGTCGCGACGCTGCCTGCCGAGGAAGTCACGGTGGAGCCGGCGGAGCCTGTCACGCCGACTGTGACTGTGACCGCGACGGCGGTTGTTGTGGACGCGACCACGACGCCGCTGCCCGCGGCCACCGCGACGCCTGCCAATCCACCGACCGCCACGCTCGCGCCGACGGCCACACCTGCGCCCACGCGCACGCCCATACCCACCCCCGCGCCCACGTTCACGCCGACGCCCGTCGCGGCCATGCGCGTGGTCTTTGCGCCGGACGACCAAGTTGTCAGCCAAGCGGGGCGCTTGGCGGTCTATGCCCAGGCCGCGGCCGATGCGCCCGTGTTGGATTCGGTGGGCGAAGGCGTGCCGCTGACCGTGCTGGAGCCGAGCGGCGACTATACGGGCTATCCGGTCATTGCCGGGGGGCACGGCTGGGTGCGCGTACGCGCCGCCGATGGGCTGGTCGGCTGGGTCGTGACCGATACTCTTGCTCTGCAACCATGAACCGTCACTAGGCCGGGAGCTGTGCATGGCGACCACACAAGAGCAGGCTGCGGAACGCATCGCCGACCTGCGCGACAAGATCCGCTATCACCAGTATCGCTACTACATTCTGGACAATCCGGCGGTCAGCGACCAGGAATTTGACGCGCTCTTTCTCGAATTACAGGCGCTGGAAGCGGAATACCCGGATCTGCGGAGTGAGGACAGCCCCACGGTGCGGGTGGGCGGCTTTGTCTCGGAGCGCTTTGAGAAGACGCCGCACCCGGCGCCCATGTTGAGCCTGGCCAATGCCTTCACCGAAGAAGAACTGCACGCCTGGCGCGAGCGGATCAAGCGTCTGCTGCCACAAGAGGATCAGGCGCGCCTGGCCTATGTGGTGGAGCCGAAGTTCGACGGGCTGACGGTCGTGCTGCACTATGAGAACGGACGGTTCGGGCTGGGCGCGACGCGGGGCGATGGCCTTATTGGCGAAGTCATCACGCCCAACTTGCGCACCGTGCGTGCGCTGCCGCTGCGCGTGCCCGTTGACCCCGCATCCCCGGTGCCCGCGCCGGTGCGCCTGGTCGTGCGCGGCGAGGCGTATGTGGACAAGGCTGACTTCGAGGCGTTTAACCGGCGTCAGGTGGAACAGGCGGATCGCACTTTTGCCAACCCGCGCAACTTCGCCGCGGGCAGTCTCCGCCAGTTGGACAGCAGCATCACCGCCTCGCGCCCCGTGAAGCTGTGGGCCTATCAGTTGCTCATCTTGGAGACGGACGGGGAGACGCCGCGGACGCACAGCGATGCGCTGGCCTATCTCGGCGCGTTGGGGCTGCCAGTCTGCCCCGACTGTCGCACCTTTGCCGACGCCAACTTTGACGAGTTGGTGGAGTACGTGCTCGCATTCGGTGTGCGTCGCCACGACCTGCCGTATGAGGTGGACGGCGTGGTCATCAAGGTGGACGCGCTCGACCAGCAGCAGCGATTGGGCTTTACGGGCAAGGACCCGCGCTGGGCGCTGGCCTACAAGTTCGCCGGGCAAGAGGCGGTGACCAAGCTGCTGGACATCGTCGTCAACGTGGGGCGCACCGGGGCGATTACGCCCAATGCCGTATTGGAGCCCGTGCAGATCGGCGGCGTGACCGTGGGCAAAGCTACGCTGCACAACGAGGATTACGTG
>CAYJQA010000066.1:0-5571 GCA_964372065.1 uncultured Litorilinea sp. | reverse complement strand
GTCTTGGTCAAGCGCGCCGGCGAAGTCATCCCCAAGGTGCTGCGCCCGCTGGTCGAACTGCGCGACGGCACGGAGCAGCCGTGGCAGATGCCGGCAACCTGCCCCGTGTGCGGACAGCCGTTGGCGCGCTCCGAGGGCGAGGCCGCAACCTACTGCGTCAACAACGCCTGCCCGGCCCAACTCGTGCGCATGGTCGAGCACTTTGTTTCGCGCGGGGCCATGGACATCGAGGGCTTTGGCATCCGGCAAGCGGAGTTGTTCGTGCAGGAGGGCATGATCCGCGATCTGGCGGATGTCTATTACTTGCCGTGGGACACCATCCGCCAGCGGGAAGGCTACGGCGACAAGAAGGTCGAGAACCTGCGCGCCGGGATCGAAGCCAGCAAGGCGCAGCCGGTCGCCCGCCTCATCACCGGGCTGGGCATTCGTTTCGTGGGCGAGGTCGTGGCCGAAACACTTATGGCGACTTATCACAGTCTCGATGCGCTGATGGCCGCCGGCGTGGAAGAACTCAGCCTGATCGAAGGCATAGGCCCGCGGATTGCCGCAAGTGTGGTAGGCTATTTTGGATTGCAGCCGAACCGCGACCTGATCGCCAAGTTCGCCGCCGCGGGCGTGCGGACCGCCGACGATCACGACGACGCGGGCGTGGCTCCTTTGCCGAAGCCCTTTGCCGGGCTGACATTTGTGGTGACAGGTACACTGCCGACTTTGGGCCGTGAGGACGCCAAGGACTTCATCGAGGCCCACGGCGGCAAAGTCACCGGTTCGGTAAGCAACAAGACCGACTATTTGGTGGTGGGCGAGAACGCGGGCAGCAAGCTGGACAAGGCCCAACAACTGGGCGTCAAGACGTTGTCCGAGGCTGCCCTGCGCGAACTGGCCCAGAAGACGGTTGACCCTTAGCCTGAATGGAGTTGCGTATGATCTTGCATCCTGCTCCACTGGCCGCCGCGCTGGATGCGTTGCAGGTCGGACAACACAGTCTGTCAATCTACCTGGAGCAAATGACCGGCCGGATTGACGAGATCGACCCTAAGGTACACGCCTTCCTGGCGGAACCGGGAAGGCTGGCCCGCCTGCGCGCCGAAGCGGGGGTTCTGCGCGAGCGGTTCCCGGCACGCGCCGACTACCCGCGGCTGTTTGGCGCGCTGGTCGGCGTCAAGGACATCTTTCACGTGGATGGGTTCGTCACACATGCCGGCAGCGAGCTCCCGCCGGAGTTGTTCGCCGGACCCGAAGCCGCGGTTGTCACCCGCCTGCGCGCGGCGGGGGCGCTGCTCGCGGGCAAGACCGTGACCACCGAGTTCGCCTATGCCGAGCCAGGCCCTACGTGCAACCCGCACAATCCGGAGCATACGCCGGGCGGATCCAGCAGTGGTTCCGCCGCGGCCGTCGCCGCGGGACTGTGTACGCTGGCGCTCGGCACACAGACCATTGGGTCGGTGATCCGCCCCGCTGCGTTCTGCGGGATTGTGGGCTACAAGCCGTCCTTCGACCGCATCCCGACCGCGGGCATCGTCTATTTCTCGCGCAGCATCGACCATGTTGGGCTGTTCACGCAAGACCTGCCGGGTATGGCGATTGCTGCGTCGGTGCTGTGTGATGATTGGCAGCGGGCCGAACCACCCACGGGACTACCCGTGCTCGGGGTTCCGGATGGGCCGTATCTGACGCAGACCGACCCTGCCAGCCTGGAGATTTTCGAGGAGATCCTTCTCATGCTCCAGGTCGCGGGCTGCACGGTCAAGCGTGTGGAGGCGCTGCCGCAGATTGCCGCCCTCAACGTGCAGCACCGCCGCCTCATTTTCGGCGAGTTCGCCCGCGAGCACGCCGAATGGTTCGCCAAGCACGGGGCGCTCTACCGGCCCAAGACGGCAGAGGCCATTCGCACGGGCCAGACCGTGGACGATGCCGAACTGGACGAACTGCGCGCAATGCCGCCGCGCCTGCGCGCCGAGTTGGCAGAGTTGATGGATCGCGCAGAGATCGATCTGTGGGTCAGCCCCGCCGCAGTCGGCGCGGCCCCCAAGGGGATCACCTTCACCGGCGACCCCAATATGAACCTGCCCTGGACGCACGCCGGGATGCCCACACTGACCGTACCCGCGGGCCGGTCGGCGGAGGGATTGCCGCTGGGGCTGCAACTCACCGCCCGCTTTGGGGCCGATGAAGCGCTGCTGGCCTGGGCTGCCCAAGTGGTGGCGCGCGTGCCTGAACCGGTGGATGTTGACGCCTACTGATGGAGAGTGCCGTGCAAGAATTTCCCATGATTCCTGTGGAGGACGCGCTGGCGCAGGTCTTGGCCCAGGCCAAGCCCTTGCCGCCCGTATCGCTCAAGCCGGCGGACGCGCTGGGGCTGTTGCTGGCGTCCGATGTGATCGCGCCTGAGCCGTTGCCGCCCTTTCGCGCGTCGGTGGTGGACGGCTATGCCGTCCACGCAGCGGACGGACCCGGCGACTATCCGGTGCTCGCCCAGATTACGGCGGGCCATATTCCCGAATTCGCGCTGCACCCGGGCGCGACGGCCTACATCACGACCGGCGCGCCGCTCCCGGATGGGGCCGATGCCGTGGTCATGGTGGAGGACAGCGTGCGCCTGGGTGATGGCGACCGGGCCGCCGTGCGGTTGACGCGCGGCGTCGCGTCCGGCGCGAATGTACGCCCGATCGGTTTCGACGTGACCCCTGGGCAGACCGTCTTGGCCGCGGGCGAGCGGCTGGGCGCGGCCGAAGTCGGGCTGCTGGCGACGGCGGGTGCGACGCAAGTGGCGGTGTACCCGCGCCCGTTGGTGGCCGTCGTCTCCACGGGCGACGAACTGGTCGAGCCGGGCACGCCGCTCAGGCCGGGTCAGATCCGCGACAGCAACCGGCCCATGCTGATGGCGGCGGTGGCGGCGGTGGGCGGTGTCCCGCTGGACCTGGGGATCGCGCCGGATGACCGCGACACGATCAATAGTCGCGTGCGCCGCGGTCTGGCGGAGGCCGATATGCTGCTCACGTCGGGCGGCGTCTCGGTGGGCGGGCTGGACCTGATCAAGCCGCTGCTGGCCGAGAATGGGCACATCCATTTCGGGCGGCTGTTTATGAAGCCCGGCAAGCCGTGTACCTTCGCGACGTGTGACGTCGACGGCAAGCAGCGATTGGCCTTTGGCCTGCCCGGCAACCCGGTTAGCAGCCTGGCGACGTTCTATCTGCTGGTCGCGCCGGCCATCCGCAAGCTGGCGGGACGGATCGACCCCACGAACCGCCGCGTGCACGCGCAACTGGCGCAGGATCTCGCGCTGGATGCCGACCGGCCCGAATATCACCGGGCCACGCTGCACTGGGATGCGGCGCTTAACGACGGTCGCGGCGGGTTCCTCGCCCACAGCACTGGACGCCAGGCGAGCAGCCGCCTGCTCAGTATGCGTTCCGCCAAC
Source organism: uncultured Litorilinea sp. (assembly GCA_964372065.1). GTDB lineage: Bacteria > Chloroflexota > Anaerolineae > Caldilineales > Caldilineaceae > QEUY01. The sequence continues at coordinate 2,150 of CAYJQA010000066.1, read as the reverse complement.
GCTCTGTTGGAACTACCGCGCGGTACACGCCCGCTGCCCGCGGGTACGGTCGTGACCGCGCTCCTCGTGGGTGAAGTGTGACGTGGCCGATCAACTGACCCATCTGGACGCCCACGGCCACGCGACCATGGTCGATGTGGGCGACAAGGCCGTCACCACGCGCACCGCCATCGCTCGCGGCGAGGTCCACATGGCCCCAGCCACGCTGGCGGCCATCCGCGACGGTACGGTCCCCAAAGGCGATGTGTTGGCCGCGGCGCGCATTGCGGGCATCATGGCCGCCAAGCGGACGCCGGAGCTGATCCCCCTCTGCCACACGCTGCTGCTGACCAAGGTCGCGGTTGACTTTGCCATCGATGAAGCGGGCAGCCGGGTCGTCGTCACCGCGCAGGTGCGCTGCGCCGGGCAGACGGGCGTCGAGATGGAGGCGCTGACCGCGGTGAGTGTGGCCGCGCTGACCATCTATGACATGGCCAAGGCGCTGGAGAAGACGATGACCATCACCGGCATCTGCCTGGTGGAGAAGCGCGGCGGCAAATCGGGCGACTGGCTACGGGACGGAGTGGGCGATGGCGACAGCAGTGAGCGGTGATGGCGTGAAGGTTAAGGTTAAGTTGTTTGCGACGCTGCGCCAGGACGCGGGCTGGGACGAGTGCGAAGTCACGCTGCCGGCAGGCGCAACTGTGTCCGACCTGTTGGCCTACTTGGGCGAATTGACGCCTGGGCTGAAGTTGAACGGCCGCACGGTCTATGCCGCGGTCAACCAGCAGTACACGCACGGGACGCAGGCCCTCGTCGAGGGCGATATTGTGGCGATATTCCCGCCGGTATCCGGCGGCATGGGGACACAGACAGCATGAGCGAGCGCAAACTCTACGAGATCACCGACCAGCCCTTGTCGCTGGACGACGTGGCGAGTCGCGTGCAGGCGGTCAACTGCGGCGCGATCGTCACCTTCGCCGGCGTCGTGCGCGGCGAGACGGCGACCGACGCGGGTCTGCGCGGGACCGACTTCCTGCATTACGAGGCCTATGCCGAGATGGCCGAAACCATGTTGGCGCAGATCGGCGACGAGATCCGGTCGCGCTGGCCCAAGATCCAGGCCGTGAGCATCCTGCACCGGGTGGGACGCCTGGAGGTGGGCGAGCCGAGCGTGGTGATCGCGGTGGCGACGCCGCATCGTGGCGACGGCTGCTTCGAGGCGTGTCGCTACGCCATCGAGCGGCTGAAGGCCATCGTGCCCATCTGGAAGCAAGAGAACTGGGCGGATGGGCAGGTCTGGGTCGAAGGCCCGCGCCAGGGCGAGTTAGACCTGAACGCGCCGGAGTTCAAGGAGTAGAGTTGACATAACTGGTCTCCCGCCGCGTGTGACGCGGGAACACTCGCCATCTCTTTCGGCGGGTGCTAGTTCGGTGCGGTGGTTCCCTCGTTCTGGCAGTACGCCTGACTCCGGATCAGATAGTTGGGGGCGGAAGCCCCGCTTAGGTCATCGGTTCAGCGCGTGATGTTGGAAAGATAAAGACTGTTATCGAATGCGGACGGCGGGAGTGCGACCTTGGCGGCCTGGCTAACCCCGTCGCTGCTCCACAGACCGTTTGCTCCGCGCGCTTGGACGGTGACATAGTAAGTTTGGCCATGCCTGAGCTTCAGGTCGCTTCTGGAGAAGCTGACGGCATCCGTGTAGGTCCAGCCAAGGATGTCGCGCCCGCCCGGCACGGCGCTGGCGATAGCTGCGGGCCAGACGGGACGGTTCGCTGCCCGTCACGGTGACCGGACCAACGGCAGGCAGCAACGGCGCGACGCGGATCAACAACACGTCCGGAGCCGCCTCGACCCATGGGTCAACCGAGATGATCGCGGTCTGTCGCGGGCATTTTGCACGCTTGACGTCCCGGCAGTATTTGCCGCAGCAGCGCACCCGGTGGCGGCGCGAGCGGCGCCTTGTCGCTATACGTGTCGGGAGTGAACCCTCGAATTTGCGTCGAGGGGGCGCGGGTGGTAGACTACGGAGCGTACTATGTGACTTGTCACTAGGGTGGGGATGCTGGATGTGGCTGGCCCAAGTGCGAAGTCGATACCTGAATATGTGGCCCACTAGCTCAATTGGCAGAGCAGCTGACTCTTAATCAGCGGGTTCGGGGTTCGAGTCC
>CAYJQA010000065.1:9927-14139 GCA_964372065.1 uncultured Litorilinea sp. | reverse complement strand
GGCACGGCGCGCGTGGTGCGCGCACAAACGCTCTCGGTGCGCGAGCGCCGCTTCGTGACGCGCGCCCGCGCCATCGGCGCGGGTCCGTTCTACATCATCCGCCGCCACATCTTCCCGCTGGTCTTTCCCCTCATGGTCGTCAACGCGGTACTGGTCATCTCGGCGGCGATCCTCAACGAAAGCACACTGGCGTTTCTGGGCCTGGGCGACCCGACGCGGTTGAGTTGGGGCCAGATGCTCAACTTTGCGTTCCGGCGCGGGGCGATGAGCGCGGGCGCGTGGTGGGCGTTGGTTCCGCCCGGCGTGGCGATCATCTGGGTCGTGCTAGGGCTGACCTTGCTGGGCAACGGGCTGGAGCGCGCCTTCAACCCGCGGCGGGAACGTCACCACCTCATGCCGGATCACAGCCGGGTCTTGCGCCCGGCCCGGCGACCGCAGAAGCCGCCCGCGCCGCCTGCCGTGGAAGGCGCGCCCGTGGAAGGACGGACGCCATGAGCGACACGCGTACCGACGCGCCCCTGGTCCTAGCGGTTGACGGTCTTTCCGTAGATTTCATCTTGCCGGGCAACCACCCGGCCCATGCGTTGCATGACGTCCATCTGCGGCTGCACAAGGGCGAAATTCTGGGAATTGTGGGCGAAAGCGGGTGCGGCAAGACAACCCTCATGCTGAGCCTGATGCGGCTGCTGCCCGCCAACGGGCGTATCGTGCAGGGCAGTATCCGGCTGCTGGACCGCGAGCTGTTGGAACTAGACGACGACGCGATGGCGGAGATGCGCTGGAAGCACATCGCCATCGTCTTTCAGGGGGCGATGAACGCGCTCAACCCCGTGCGCACGGTGGGCAGTCAGATCCGCGAGCCGATGGCGCGGCACAAGATGTCTACCTTACAGTCGTGGCTGCCGCCCACGCAGGCAGGCAGCTTTCCGGCCCCACCTCAGACGCAGCGCCAGTTCAACCCGGTGCGCACCATCGGCAGCCAGATCGGTGAATCGATTGCGCTGCATGACCGGATCGGCAACAATGCCGTGCTTGACCGCCGGGTGGCCGAACTGCTGCACCTGGTGGGCATCCACCCCAGCCGGCGCAACGAGTATCCGCACCAGTTTTCGGGTGGGATGCGCCAGCGCGCCATGATTGCGATGGCGCTGGCCTGCCAGCCGGAAGTCATCATCGCCGACGAACCGACCACCGCGCTCGACGTGATGGTGCAGGCGCAGACGCTTGATCTGATCTTGCACCTGCGCGAGCAGCTTGGGTTGGCCGTGCTGTTTGTGACGCATGACCTGGGGGTGGTCGCCGAGACCTGCGACCGCGTGATGGTGATGTATGCGGGCGTGGTGGCGGAGACGGGGGATGTGGACGCCATCTACAACGCGCCCCGCCATCCGTACACGCAGCAGATGTTGGCGGCATTTCCGGACATCAACCGGCCCCAGACGCGGTTGGCCGCGATCCCCGGTACGCCCCCGCGCCTGGACGAGCTGCCGCCGGGCTGCCGATTTGCCCCGCGCTGTGGCCGCGTCTTTGACCGCTGCCACAGCGCGCTGCCGCCCCTCTATGCCGTAGGCGACGATCATCAAGCGCGTTGTTTCCTGGTGGAAGGCCCGACGCCGTGAGCGCCATCCCTGCGCCCCTGCTCGAAGTCCGCGATGTGGCGACCCACTTTCCCCTGGGCGGCGGGCTGCTGCGGCCCCCGGCGCAATGGGTGCGCGCCGTGGATGGGGTATCGCTAACGATCGCGGCGGGCGAAGTCGTGGCGCTGGTCGGCGAGAGCGGGTGCGGCAAGTCCACGCTGGCGCTGACGATCGGCGGGCTGGAAAGCGCCACGTCCGGCGATGTGCGCTATCGCGGGCGGAGCCTCATCGGGGCGACCGGCCAGGCCCTACAGGCCATGCGCCGCGAGGTGCAGTTGGTGTTTCAGGACCCCTACGAGGCGCTGAATCCCCTGATGAGCGTGGAGGAGATCGTGGCCGAGCCGCTGCTTATCCACCGGCTGGCGGCCAACCCGGAACAGCGCCGGCAGCGGGTCATCGCCGCGCTGGAGAGCGCGGGGCTGCGCCCGGCGCAGGCCTTCTTGCCGCGCCGCCCGCATGAGCTTTCCGGTGGGCAGCGCCAGCGGGTCGTGATCGCGGCGGCGCTGGTGCTGGAGCCGGCGCTGCTGCTGGCGGATGAGCCGGTCTCTATGTTGGACGTCAGCGTGCGCGCCGAGATCATCAACCTGCTGTCCGATCTGCGGCGCACGCGGGGGATTGCGATCCTGTTTATCACCCACGACCTGAGCACGGTGGCGACCTTTGCCGACCGCATCGCGGTCATGTATTTGGGTCGCATTGTGGAAATGGGACCGGCGCGCGCGGTGGTGGAAACGCCGCGGCATCCGTACACGCAGGCGCTGCTGGCGGCAGTGCCGGTCGCCAACCCGCGCCTGCGGCATCGCCGCCACCTGCCGCCCGGCGAGACACCCCATCCCGGCGACCTACCCGCCGGCTGTCGCTTTCATCCCCGCTGCCCCATCGCCACCCCCCAATGCGCGCAGGTGGACCCGCCCACCGTCGCCGTCAGCCCCGGCCACACGGCGGCGTGTCTACTGGTGTAGCCCTGCCGCGCCGATCTAGCCTTCCGTTGGCTGGGGCGCATACACGCCCAGGGTGCGGAAGGCCTCCACACAGGCGGCGTAGTTGGCATCGGAGAGGCCGATGGAATGGTACTGCTCCACATAGCCGATGAGGCCGCCGTGAAAGCAGCCCAGGTGGTCGACCAGTTGGCGGACGGCGGCGAAGATCTCGTCGCGCGTCCCCTGGATCGAGGTGGTCTGGTAGCTGACAGGGCAGATGAAACAGACCTGGCCGCCAAAGCGCCGGCCCAACTCGGCGATGTCATAGAGATTGGGCTGTGAGATGTTGAGAATGTCCACCCCCACCTCGATCAGGTCGGGGATGATGGGCATGATCTGGCCGCAGCAGTGGAAGTAGACATGCAGCCCCAGTTCATGCGCCAGGGCGAACTGGCGGCGGTAGTACGGTTTGAAGAGCGTGCACCACAGGCCGGGCGAGATCAACATGCGTTCCTGTGCGCCCCAATCGTCGAAGAAGGCGACGGCATCAAAGCCGGCGGCGGGCAGCGTGCGCATCACGGCCTCTTCAAAGCCAAAGACGATGTCGGCCAACTCGCGCACGCGTTCGGGCGCGAGGGCAATATCGGCCATCAACTGCTCAAAGCCGCGCAGACACCACATGGCCGTGAAGCCGCTCAGCCCAAAACCGGCCATGCGGTAGCGGTCGGCGTAACGCGCGGCAAAGGCCGGGGCCGCGGCCAGGCGCGCCGGATCATGCGGGTCGGGGACGACCAGGTTAGGTAGGTCCTCCTCCCAGTTCGTCAGGACACTCGTCTTGGGTTGGCCCATGGTCTCGTCAAACCGCTCCCAGAGGAAGCCCCACTCCGAGCGGTCGCGTTTCTCCCCCAGAAAGTGGAATTGGACATCCATCAAGACCAGGTCGGACTGGTCCTGGTCCTGGTTGACGAAGTAGATGGGGACATAGGGCGGGCCGGTGCGCTGGATGGCCCGCAGGACGACCTCTCTGCGCTGCATTATTGTCTCCTTGAGTTATCGATCCGGCAGTGCATGCCCAGGTTGCGCCCACGGTCACAGGGCGCCAAAGGCCGGTCGCGGCTGCGTCGGGCCGGCAGATCGCGATCGCAAACGCCGCCGGGGTGGCGGCCCTTTAGGTGAACGGCCAGACAATATGCGGCCATTATGCGCCGGGACGCGGAATGGCGCAAGGGGCGCGTGGTCGTAGGGCGTATTTGAGGCTTGGGGCGAGTTTTGCCCGCACGGTAGGTGACAGTCACCTCGGCAGGTGACTGTCACCTGCGTCGCCCCCAACGTGAAATGCACACGCTGTCGTAGGCAGGTCCCGAAAAATCCCACTTGACGAGAGTAAACGTTTTCTGTATACTGTGGTGCAATCCAAAACGTTTTTGTTGGCCCTACAGTAAAACGTTTTTGCCGCTTCTCACTAGACAGTTGATCACTATGCAGGCTTCCTTGACGGATGTCGCCAGGGCCGCCGGCGTTTCCATCGCCACGGCCTCGCGTGTGCTCACCGGCGCGGACTATCCCATCGCCGGGGGAACCCGGCAGAAGGTGTTGCTCGCCGCCCAGGAGCTAGGATATCAGCCCAATCTGGTCGCGCGCAGTCTGCGCACGGA
>CAYJQA010000065.1:0-9917 GCA_964372065.1 uncultured Litorilinea sp. | reverse complement strand
CGTCATTTCCGACGACTTGCTGAGTCCCTTTACCCCGCCGATCCTGCGCGGGATCCAGGACTTCCTCAAGACCGTCGGCTACTTGGCGCTGATCGTCAATTCCGACTGGGACCCGGCGATCGAGCGCGACGCCATTCGGACGCTGCTCAACCGTGCCGTGGAGGGGATGATTTTTGTGGAGTCCGGCCACCTCGCCGCCACGAAAGACCTGGAGGAATCCGGGAAGCCCTTTATCTTTGTGCATCGCCTGTTCGGAGCGTCGATCCGCAATTCCATTGTGCCGGACGACTATGGTGGGGCCGAGTTGGCGATCGAGCATCTGCTGAAGCTGGGCCACCGGCGCATCGCCCATATTGCCGGTCCGGAGGGATGGCACTCGGCGCGGCGGCGGCTTGAGGGCTATCAGGAGACGCTGCCCCGGCACGGGATCGCACTGGACCCGGCGTTGATTGCGATGGGGGATTGGGAGTTTGAAGGGGGTGAGGCCGCCGCCGCACAGTTGTTGGCGGTATCACCCCGACCGACCGCCATGTTTGTGGCGAATGACGAAATGGCCCTGGGAGCCATCGCCGCGATCCGCAGCGCCGGTCTGCGCGTGCCGGAGGATGTGGCCCTGGTCAGCTACGACAATCGTCGCTACAGCCGCGTGATTCGTCCCCGGCTGACGACCGTCAGCCTGCCGGCGTATCAGATGGGACGGCGCGCGGCCGAACTGTTGTGGGCCAAGCTGCAGGGGGAAGCGATTTCTGACGCCGAAGTACGGATTCTGGGTCGTTTGTATGTGCGTGAGTCATGCGGTGCGGACGCCGCCATGCGGACCAAAGATGAATCGGACATCGGCACGACGGCGCGGCACCGGCTGACCGGGATTCCGCCCGTGCGCGACTGAGCCTGTTCTCGATCGAAACCCGAGCAAATCTGCCGTTTCGTTTCCAGGTTCTTACTTAGCCAAGGAGGATTCCACGATGGGTTCCCAAACGTCAACTGTTCGACTGTCTCGCCGTCAGTTTATGCGCGCGGGGGCGGGGCTGGCGGGCATGGCCGCGCTCGCCGCGTGTGCGGCGCCGGGTGCGGCCCCGGCTGCGGCCCCCGCGGAGGGCGGCGCGGCCGCACCTGCCGGCGAGGTCGTAGAGATTAGCTTCATGGGGTGGGGCGGCGTCGGCGAGGATGAGGGCGTGAAGGCCGCCATCAAGGTATTTGAAGAAGAGACCCCCAATATCAAGGTTACGTGGATGCACACGCCGGAGAACTATGCCCAGAAGTTCCTGGCGAATGTGGCGGCCGGTACACCGCCGGACTCGGCCTTCGTCGGCAGCAGTGACTACCTCACCTATATCCGCGACGGCCTGCTGCTGGACATTACCGACTATCTGGAACTGGACCCGCTGGTCGGCGCCAAGGATTACTTCATCGAGCCGCAGGAGTCCCAACGCTGCACGGTGGGCGGGCGCTGGTACGGTATCGGCTCATGCTGGGTCGCACCGCATATCTACTACAACGCCGATATGTTTGAGGCGGAAGGGATCGAGCCGCCCAGCAATGACCCGGATGAGGCATGGACCTGGGATCAGTTCGTCGAGGCGGGGCGCGCGTTCACCAAGGATGTGAACGGCAACCATCCGGGCGATAGCGCCTTTGACGTTGAGAATGTGGAAACTTGGGGCGTTCACTGGAATTACCCGAATCTCACGGTGAATGCGGCCGCGGCCAACATCAACGGGTGCACCTGGATCGACATGGAGACGAACAAGATCAACCTTGACAGCCCGCAAGGCATCGAGGCCATGCAGAAACTGGCCGACCTGTGGCTGGTCGATCAGGTCATGCCGAAATCCAGCGCGTTTGAAGGGTTGGGCATGACCAATACGCAGATGCTGGATACCGGCAAGCTGGCCATGGCGATTGAAGGATCGTGGGCGTTGGACTGGATGAAGGAGATGACGGCAAACCTGGGTACCGCCGTGCTGCCCATGATGTCGGAAGTTGCCACGAACATGCAGGCCCATCTGCACTCGGGCATGAGCGGCAGCAAGCATCCGGATGCCGCATGGGCGTGGGTGCGCTTCCTCGCCACCCCGTTCTATCAGCTGCAGTTCTGCCGTACCGGCCTGTGGCTGCCCAGCCAGACCGCGCTGATGACCGAAGAGGGCCTGAAGGAGTGGATCGGTGAGGGCGTGCATCCCACCGACTATGCCAAGATCGCGACCGAGTATCTGCCGCGCTTCGGCAAGATCCTGTATCTGCCCATCGGCTACCCGCGGGCGACGTCAGTGCTGCAGCCGGCGCTGGACGCCATCTGGATCGGCGATATGACCGCCGAAGAGGCGCTGACCGCAGCCGTCCCCGAGGCCAACGCCATTCTGGAACAAGAACAAGCGGGCTAAGCGTAATTGGAGGGTGGGGGCCGCCCCCCACCCTCCTGTTTGATTACTCAGGGAGACTCCCCTATGGCTACAGCCACTCAAACCGTGTCCACGATCGCCCCAAGATTAGGCTGGTTCAGTTCCCTGCCCAGCCCCACGCGCCGGACGATTACCGGCTATCTGTTCATTATGCCCTTTATCTTGGGGTTTCTGTTTTGGTTCCTCACGCCTGTCCTCATCGCGGTCTGGCTAACCTTCACCGACTGGAACTTGATCCGCGCCCCGCGCTATGTGGGGTTCGACAATATCGTGCGGTTGGGCACCGACAAGCTCTTCTGGCAGTCGCTCAAGGTGACCACCCTTTACACGCTGGCTTCGGTGCCGATGGGGTTGGTGTTGGCCTTTCTGCTGGCCCTGCTGATCAACACCAAGGTCAAGGGGATCGCCTTTTTCCGCACGATCTACTATCTGCCGAGTATTGTCCCGGCGGTCGCCAGCGCGGTGCTGTGGGCGTGGATCTTCAATACCGAATATGGGCTGCTTAACGCCATCTTGCGCTGGTTCGGGATACCGCGCGTTGCCTGGCTGCAAGACCCGACCTTCGCTTTGTGGGCGCTGATCATGATGAGTCTGTGGGGGGTAGGCGGCGCGATGATCATCTACTTGGCCGGTCTTCAGGGCATCCCGGATGTCTATTATGAAGCTGCCGAGATCGACGGGGCCGGGCGTTGGAGCCAACTGCTGAATATCACGCTGCCGCTGTTGTCGCCGGTGATCTTCTTTAACCTGATCATGAGCATCATCGGTACGTTTCAGGTCTTCACGGCCGGTTTTTTGATTACTAATGGCGGCCCGCAAAATGCCACGCTGTTCTATGTGCTCTATCTCTACCGCAATGGCTTCCAATACTTGGATATGGGCTATTCGGCGGCGCTGGCCTGGGTGCTGTTCTTGATCATTCTGGTGCTCACGGCGCTGATCTTCCGCTACGTGGGCGGCATGGTGCATTACGAAGACAATACTTAGGCTGCGTGTGACCCCTGGTATTCATGCGGAGATGACCCAATGAATAGCGTCGGACCAATACCCCAACACACTGTGAAGCCGCTGTCACAAGCATCCGCCGGTTCACGGTTTGTCGCCCTACTCCGCAACGGCGAGTTCTGGTGGCGCGCCTTGATCTGGGTCTTGCTGCTGGCCGGCTCAGTCGTCATGATCATGCCCTTTCTCTGGCTGCTCAGTAGCTCGTTCAAGCCGGAGAATGACATCTTCATCTTCCCGCCCAAGTGGATCCCGGACCCGTGGCGGCCGCAAAACTATGTGGACGCCCTGACCTATAAGCCGTTCAATATCTACATCACCAACACGCTGATCATCGTGGCGCTGAATTTGATCGCGATCCTCTTTACCTCCTCGCTGTGCGCCTATGGCTTTGCGCGCATCAAGTTCTGGGGACGCGATTTTTGGTTTGTGCTGGTGCTGTCGACCATGATGGTCCCCTACTTCGTCTTGATGGTGCCCCAGTTTGTGATCTTCAGCCGGCTGGGCTGGATCGATACCTTTAAGCCGCTGACGATCCCCATATTCTTTGGCGGCGGCGCATTCAACATCTTTCTCTTGCGCCAGTTTTTCCGCACTTTGCCGGAAGAACTGGCCGACGCCGCGCGCATTGACGGCTGCAGCGAGTTTCGCATCTACTGGAATATCATGCTGCCGCTGGCCAAGCCGGCGCTGGCCGCGGTGGCGATCTTTGCCTTCTTGAACGGCTGGAATGACTTCATCGGCCCGCTGCTCTATCTCAATTCGCCGGAGAAATTCACCGTCGCGATTGGGCTGGCCACCTTCCGCAGCGTCATGCGTACACGCTATGACCTGCTGATGGCGGCGTCGTCGGCCATGATCCTGCCGGTGATCGTGCTGTTCTTCTTTGCACAACGCTACTTTATCCAGGGCGTGGTGCTCAGCGGCCTCAAGGGCTAGGCCGCCTATCCGAAAAAGGAACGCTATGGCTACCCAAAGTGCTCGGCGCCGGCTGGCGCCTTTGCCGTTTGCCGATGTCCGGCTGGATGACCCGTTCTGGTCGCCGCGCCAGGCAATCAGCCGTACCGTCTCGCTGCCCCACATGTACCAGATGCTGGTGGACACGGGGCGCATCGGCGCGTTTGACCTCAACTTTGAGCGCGCGGTCCCGTCGCCCATCGTGTTGATCTTCGGCGACTCGGACCCGGCCAAGTGGCTCGAAGCCGCGTCCTATGCGCTGGTCAACCAGGCCGACCCGGCGCTGGCCCAACTGGTGGACCAGGTGGCCGACAAGATTATCGGGGCGCAGCAGCCGGACGGCTACCTCAACACCCATTTCACCGTAACGCAGCCGGAGATGCGCTGGAAGAACCTGCGTGACTGGCACGAAATGTACTGCGCCGGTCATTTGATGGAGGCCGCAGTCGCCCACTATCAGGCGACCGGCGAGCGCAAGCTGCTGGACGCGCTCTGCCGCTACGCCGACCACATCGACGCGACCTTTGGCCGGGAACCCGGCAAGAAGCGCGGCTATGCCGGACACCCGGAGATCGAGTTGGCGCTCGTGCGGCTCTATCACGCCACGGGCGAAGAACGCTATCTGGCCCTCGCCAAGTACATGGTGGACGAGCGTGGGCAGGGCGACCCCCACTATTACGATGTCGAGGCCGTGGCGCGCGGGGAGGACCCCAAGCGATTCTGGGCCAAGACCTATGAATACTGCCAGGCGCACGTCCCCATCCGGCAGCAGGAGAAGGTCGTCGGCCATGCGGTGCGCGCCATGTACCTCATGTGTGGCGTGGCCGATCTGGCGCACGAATACGACGACCCGACGCTCTTGGAAACCTGCGAACGGCTGTGGGCCAACCTGGTCCACCAGCGCATGTACTTGACCGGGGGGATTGGCCCGTCGCGGCACAACGAGGGCTTCACGACGGACCATGACTTGCCCGATGACGCCTATGCCGAGACCTGCGCCTCCATCGCGCTGATCATGTGGAATTACCGCCTGCTCCAGTTCCGGGGTGAAGGCAAGTACGCCGACATCATCGAACAGACGCTCTACAACGGGTTTAGCAGCGGTGTGGCTCTGGACGGCAAACACTTCTTTTATGTGAACCCGTTGGCGAGCGACGGCACGCACCACCGCACCCCGTGGTTCGAGTGCCCGTGCTGCCCGCCCAATGTGGGGCGCACGCTGGCGAGTCTGGGCAACTTCCTTTACGCCACCGGGGACCGCGATCTGTGGGTCCACCTCTACGCCCAAAACACGGCGACGGCGATGGTGGATGGCGGCAAGGTGGGGCTGCGTCTGCGCTCACGCTACCCCTGGGACGGCGAGATCAGTCTGGAACTCACGCCCGCAACCGCCCAGGAGTTCGCCCTGCATCTGCGGATTCCGGGCTGGTGCGACGCCTGGCAGCTCAAGGTGAACGGGACGCCGGTCGCCGACGCGCAACCCGTGAACGGCTATGTGACGGTGACGCGGCAGTGGCAGCCGGGCGACAAGGTTGACTTGAGCCTGTCCATGCCGGCGCAGACCGTGTGGGCGCATCCCGCGGTGCGCCAACTCCAGGGACGGCTGGCAATCCAGCGCGGGCCGGTCGTCTATTGCCTGGAGGGGGTGGATCAGCCGGGCATCGAAAACCTGGACCGCATTACCTTTAGCCTGGAGCAGGTGGCCGGGCTGGTCGCCCAAGACGCGCCCGACCTGTTGGGCGGGGTGGCGGTGCTGCGTGGAGAGGCGAGATTGGTCGCCGCGGACGATTGGGACATGGCTACGCTCTACCGGCGCAACCGGCCTTCCCAGACGCAGACCGTCGGCGTGACCGCCGTGCCGTACAGTGTGTGGGACAACCGTGCGGCGGGTGAGATGCGCGTCTGGTTCCGCTGCGGCTAACCCACGGCGGCGTGCCGGATGGGTGGCGGGTAACAAAAATAGGCTTGGCGGCAACCTGCGAGAGGTGACGCCAAGCCTATTCTTTATACTTCGGCACATCGGCATCGCAGTTGGCAACCAGGATGCGGCCAAAGCAATCAGTCGGGGCGAGAGGATTTGAACCTCCGACCTCTTCGTCCCGAACGAAGCGCGCTGCCAAGCTGCGCTACGCCCCGCTGAGTCATGCATAGTATAGCCGACGCCCCCCCAATCGCCAAAATCGGTTCTTGACAAACCGTATTCAGCGCGCCCAAAATACACTTGGCGCGGGGTGGGGCCTATGCTATAATCCAGGCCGCATTGGTCGCACACAAGCCGCACAGGGGTAGGGTCGCCCTGGTGGGGGGGCCGGATGATGGCCGCGGCGGCGGTCCAAGAGCGGGTAGTATCGGTTGCCGAGCTTGCTCAATACAGGCGCGCGGCAGGAGACGGAATCAGCATGATTGAAGTCACAATTGACAGCATTCGCGTCAGTTTGATGTCGCAACACCGTATCGTGGTGCTGAAGGAAGAAAACGGAGTGCGTTTTCTGCCGATTTGGATTGGCCCCTTTGAGGCCGATGCCATCACTCTGCAATTGCAGGGGATTGACGCGCCGCGACCGCTTACCCATGACCTGCTCAAGAAGGTTATCGAGACGTTGGGCGGCGAGGTGTTGCACATCCTGATCAGCGGGTTGGAGAAGAACACCTACTTCGCCCGGATTGTGCTGGATGTGGACGGCGACACAGTGGAAGTGGATAGCCGCCCTTCGGACGCGATTGCGTTGGGGGTGCGCGTCAATGCGCCCATCTATGTCGCCGAAGAAGTCATGGACCAGGCCGGGCTGCAGCCGGAAGAAGAGATCAGCTTAACCGAGAACGTCGCGCCCGCGCCGCGCAGCACTACTGCCCCGGCCCGGCGCAGCGAGGAGGATGGCGAGGAGGAAGAAGACCTGGGCGTCTTCACCGATTTCGTCGAAGGGCTGGACTTGGACAGTCTGCTGGGCAATTAGCCGTCGTCCGGTCCAAAGTGGACGCGCCATGAACGGCGGAGCCGCACTGCGGCTTCGCCGTTTTTGCACCTTTGGCCGGTTTCCCCAGCTTATCCCCGCGTTATCCCAAGCTTATTCCTGATTCGTCAGGAGGTGATTGTGGAAGTCCCATTCGGCAACGGCTACGGCGAACCAGAGCCGGTGACGCCGGTCAAAGGCGTCCCTTCCAGCATTGAGGCGGAGCGCGCCGTGCTGGGCGCGTTGATGATCGACCCCGACGCCATCATCAAGGTCGCCAACTTCTTGCGCGCCGCCGATTTCTATCGTGAGCGGCACGGCTGGATCTACGACGCCATGCTCACGCTCAACGAGCGGCATGAGCCGTTGGATTTCGTCACTCTGGTCGAGGAGTTGGAACGCACGGGGCGGCTGGAGGAGATCGGCGGTCCGACCTATCTGAGCGATCTGATCAGCTCCACGCCCACGGCCATCTATGTGGACCACTATGCGCGTATCGTCGAGCGCACCGCGGTGCTGCGCCGGTTGATCAGCGCGGCGGGGCAGATCGCCGAACTGGCCTATGACGAGAGCCAAGACGTGGATGAGGTGGTGGATCGCGCCGAGCAGATTGTCTTTGGCGTGACCGAGAGCCGCATCCACCGCGATTTGATGCCGGTGCGCGCCATCATCGGCGATGTGGTGGAGCGGATCGACTTCCTGACGCGCAACCGCGACGCGCTGATGGGCGTGCCGACCGGCTTCACCAAGCTGGACGAAATCCTGGGCGGGCTGCAAAAGAGCGACCTGATCATCCTGGCGGCGCGGCCCGGCATGGGCAAGTCGTCGTTGGCGCTGAGCGTCGGGCTGAACGCGGCGCGGAGCAGCAAGGCGCGCGTCGCGGTCTTCAGCCTGGAGATGAGCAACGAGCAGGTGGTCCAACGGCTGCTGTCCATGGAGACGGCCATTGACTCGCACCGGCTACGCCTGGGCCATGTCTATGAGGACGAATGGCCGATTTTGGTGGAGGCGGCCAACCAACTGGCGGCTACGGCGTTCTTTATCGACGACACGCCCGCGGCGACGGTGACCGACGTGCGGACCAAGGCGCGGCGTCTGTATGCCGAGAATGGGCTGGATCTGATCATCATCGACTATATGCAACTCATGTCGGGCAGCACGGGCGTCCGCAACGAGAATCGCCAGCAGGAGATCTCGTACATCAGCCGGTCGCTTAAGTCGTTGGCGCGTGAGTTGAATGTGCCGGTGATCGCGCTGTCGCAGCTATCGCGCGCCGTCGAGGCGCGTTCGGACAAGAAGCCCCTGCTGTCGGACTTGCGCGAGTCGGGGTCGATTGAGCAGGACGCTGATGTGGTATTATTCATTTATCGTGAGGATTATTACACCGAGGACTCGGACCGCCAGAATGTCGCCGAGATAATAATCGCCAAGCATCGCCACGGCTCGACCGGCAATGTGAGTCTGTTCTTCCAGAAAGAGCTGACCCAGTTCCGAGATTTGGAGATCCAGCGGACGAATCTGGATTACTAAGCGATGGCAAACCCCAATCCGGCGGCCTTTGTAGGCTTTCCCGACGGCAAGATGCGGCGGGTAATCATCCCGGACCTCTTCTTCAGCGACCTG
Source organism: uncultured Litorilinea sp. (assembly GCA_964372065.1). GTDB lineage: Bacteria > Chloroflexota > Anaerolineae > Caldilineales > Caldilineaceae > QEUY01. Next base: position 982 of record CAYJQA010000065.1, on the reverse strand, counting down.
CTGCCGCAGATCGACGATTTGGCTGAACTCAAGCTGACGCTCCACTGCTTCTGGCTGCTCAACGAACCGGGCGGCGAGTACAAGTACTTGCGCGGGGCCGACCTGCGCGACGATCGCACGCTCCTGCACAGTCTGACGCTGGACAATGACCTGCGCACGCCGGAGCAAGCTCTGACCGATGCCCTGGCCCGCGCTGTCACGCGCAATACGCTGCTGCGGTTGGATGTGGACCTGGGGCCGGAAGAGGCCGCGACGCCGGTGGTGCGTGAGGATTGGTATTTTATGAATACGGTCAAGGGTCGCGAAGCCATTGCGCTCATCCGCCAGGGGCGGCTGCGCGAGGTGCAGTCGGCCCTGCCCGACGAGGCGCGCGTGCGCGTGCAGCGGCCCAACATCTTTGTGCTGTATGAGCAAAACATCGGCATACTGACACCGTTGTTGGCGGAGCAATTGCGCGATTTGGAAAAGACCTATGCGCCGGAGTGGATCCACGACGCGTTTGAGATCGCCATCAGCCGCAACAAGCGCCATCTGCGCTATATCCAGAGCATTCTCAAGCGGTGGGAAACTGACGGGCGCGACGGAGAATTTCATGGAGAGTCTGGACAAGATGCGGAAGAACGCCGGCGACGGAGCTATATCCCGGACGAATACTCCGACATCATCCTCGGGTAACGCGGCGCTCGACCGAACGCTGGCGAACGCGGCTACGAACGGGCCGCGGCGGTCCCGTCCGCCCAAGCCGCAAGCAGAGGTGTGTCCCATCTGCGGCGGGCTGGGCTTTGTGACGCTGGATGTGCCGGTCGGCCACCCGGACTTCGGCAAGGCCGTGCCGTGTCGTTGCCGCGAGAAGGAACAGGCCCAACGCCGCGCGTCGGCGCTCGCGGGGATGGCGAGCACGGCGGGTCTGCAGGACCTGACCTTTGAGCGGTTCATTCCCGAACCGTCGCATCTGGACCCGGCGCGCGCCCACAACCTGCAC
>CAYJQA010000064.1:9792-14170 GCA_964372065.1 uncultured Litorilinea sp. | reverse complement strand
CGTCGATGCCGTTGAAGACCAGTTGGTCCTGGTGCGGGTTCCAGGCCGGGTCCTTGCCATAGCCCAACGGCGACGTGGCGCGCGAGCCGTCCGCCCACGTCATGTAGATGCGATAGCGCCCGTCGCCGGTGTTGCTGGTATAGACCAGCCGGTCGCCCTCCGGACTCCAGCTTGGCGGCGCATCCGCGGCGTCCTCGGTGAAGTCGGTCAGGCGCACGCCTTGCGTCGCGCCCAGACTCAGGCTGGAGAGGCCAATGTCGCCCAGTGTGCGGCTGTAATAGGCCAGCGCGTCGCCATTGGGACTGAGCCGCGGCTGCGAAGCGTTGTCGACCAGCAGGGCTGGGTGGGCGTCGCGCGCCACCGGCAGCCGAAAGATGCGGTAGATGTCGCCCTCCTGGGCCGAAAAGACGATCGCGCCGCCCAACTCGGCCAGTGCCGCGGTGTCTTCGACCTCGCGGCAGGCGGTGCGCAGCGCAACCTGGCGGCTGAGCAAGTCCACGGACGCCAGCAGAAACAGGGCCGCGTTCATCTGGTCTGCCGCTGCGCATGGATTGCCAGCGGCCGCCAACAGGTCGGCATTGTCGGCCATCGCCGCTTGCAGCGTGCGGATCGCGGGGAGCCGCGCGTCGCCCGTGACCGTGGTCATGGTCTCGACCGCGGCCCGCAGCGCCAGCACGTTGGCGGCGTCCGGCTGAATCGCCAGCGCCTCGTCCAGCAGGTCCCGCGCGGTCTTCCACTGCTGGCGCACCATGGCGTCGGATGCCAGCGCGACATAGGCCGTGGTCATCATGTATTCGACCTGCTCGCGCTCATAGTCCTTGTCAATGCGGCGCACCACGATCAGCCAGTTCAGCGCCAAGCGCCAGTCCCGGTCGGCGAAAAGACCCTGGGCATCGTCCCAGGCCGACGCCAGATCGGCGGCGGGCGTCGGCACGGGCGTCGGCGTGGGGGTAGGGCCAGGAGGCGCCGGTGTGGGCGGGGGCGGCGTCTGTGAACCGGCTGCGGGCACGGCCGCGGCTTGCGGTGACGGCGAAGCGGCAACGACGGCGACCGCGGCGGTGGGCGTGGCCGCGGTCACGGCGGCCGGCGTCCTAACTTGTGGCGGGTCGCCGGGGAGCGCGTTCATCACCAGCGTCGCCACCAACAGCACCAACAGTAGCCCCAATGCGCTGCCCAAGATCAGCAGCCCGGCCTGATTCATGCGCGGCTGGCGCGGCAGCGAACCGGCGGCCAGGGGCGTGCGTGGGCGCAGGCGGTCGGCGACAGTCGGCGCGGGGCGCGGTGCGACCGGAATTCCGCGGGCGGGCGTCACCGGCGGCGCGGGGACCAACACGCGCGTCGTCTGGGTCGTGGGCGTGGCTACCGGCAGCGAGGCCATCGTCATGGTGGCGTCGACGCCGGGCGCATCGCCCGTCGCCACTTGGCGGCCATCCTGGGCGAAGGTCTCCAACTCCTGCGCCAGCAGCCCCGCGCTGGCATAGCGCCGGCCCGGCTCCTTCATCAGCGCGCGGCCCAACGCACTCAGTACGGCGGGCGGCACGCGCAGCGCGACCTCTTCTGGTATCAGCACCGGGTCATAGACATGGGCGTGCAGGATCTGGGTCGTGGTCCCACCAAAGGGGGGGCGGCCCACCAGACAGCGATAGAGCACCGCGCCCAGCGCATACACATCGGCGCGACCGTCGATCTCGGCTTCCCCCGCACACTGCTCCGGGGCCATAAAGGCCGGCGTGCCAATGGTGCGGCCCGCGCTGGTCAACTCCGGCGCGTCGAGCGCGCGCGCAATGCCAAAGTCGGTGAGCAGCGGCGTCACGGGGTCGGGCAGCGCGGTCAGACGGACGCCCGCGGCGTCGCCGTTCGTCGCACGGCGGAGCAGGATGTTGCTCGGCTTCACATCGCGGTGAACGACGCCGTGAGCGTGGGCATAGTCCAGCGCCCGCGCGATGGGGGCCAACAGCCGGCAGGCGTCCATCGGTTCCAGCCGCCCCACCTGGTCTAGCACCTCGGCGAGACTCGGCCCATCCACCAGTTCCATTGATATATAGATGGAGCCGTGCGCGGAGGTCTGGCCGATGTGAAAGGTGGGGACTATGTTTGGGTGGTGCAGGGCGCTGACCAACTGCGCCTCGCGGCGGAACCGCTCGCGCGCCACACTATCCGCGCCGGGCAGCAGGACCTTGAGTGCGACCGGCTGCGCGGTGGTCTGGTCGACGGCGCGGTAGACCGCGGCCATCGCGCCGCCGCCCACCCGCGCGTCTACCCGATAGGGTCCGAGCAGTTGACCGCTCAGGTCGGCCAGCGCGTGGAGCGCGTCCAGTTCGCTGGTCGCCGGCCCGGAATCCTCGAAGGCATCCAGATCCACCGGCGCGGGGCGCGGCGGCAGGCCCGCCGTGTCGTCCGTCACCGGCGCGGGGGTAATCCCATCTTGCGGCTCAATCTCGCTTACCGTCATGCTACTTGGAACCCTGCCCCAACCGTTTCACTTGACCGGCCTACGCCTTGAGCATCTTGGGTGCATTTCATGTTGGGGCACTCTGTCATGCTGAGCGTAGCGAAGCATCCCGGCGCACCGGGACCCTTCCGGGTGCCCTTTGGGCGCGGCTCAGGGTGACAAATACCTGCCCCCGTTTTGAGATACACCGAGCATCTTGCCGATCTTTGCCCAAAGCCGCCGGCTGGGTTATTCTAGACCCTGGTGTGGGCTTGTGTCCGTTAGGCCGGCCCCCAATTTGATCAGTCTAGCATAGGCGTCTCCGCCATCAAAGGGGAACACAGTGAGTCGTTTTGGCAAACTCGTCTGCCTCAGCGGACCCAAGGCAGGTCTTGAATTCGAGTTGCCCAACCGCGTCGTCGTGCTTGGCCGCGGCCAGGATGCCGACATCGTCCTGGATGACCAGTTCGCCTCGCGCCAACATGCCGAAATCCGCAAGATTGACGGCGCCTACCAGATCCGCGACCTCAGCAGCAAGAACGGCGTCCGCATCAATGGACGTAAACTGGAGGAAGGTGGTTCCGCCTGGCTGGAAGACGGCTGCGAAGTCCAGTTGGCCTCCACCGTCTTTCGCTTCCAAGACCCCGCCGCCACCGTCACCGCGCCCTCGCTCATCGCCGTGCGTGAGCCGGCCCTGCGCGTCGACGCCACCACGAGGCAAGTCTACGTGGACGGCGTCATCCTTGACCCGCCCCTGAGCGTCAAGCAATTCGACCTGCTTTGGTTCCTCTACCAAACGCGGGGGCGCGTCGTCAGCAAGGACGAGATCGCCGCGGCCGTCTGGCCCGAAGCGCAAGGCGACGTCTACGACGCCAACATCGACCGCATGGTCAGCCGCCTGCGCAGCCGCATCGAACCCGGCGACGCCGCCGAACCCCGCTTCATCGCCACCATTCGCGGCTACGGCTATCAGATGCTGCTAGGTTAGCGGCAACCCACCCTCACAACCGCAGCGGCCAATCGATACCGGCACGGCGCGTCAGCCGTGTGTCTTTGACGTCCCATCGACCTGCTCACCGCCTCCCAGCGCCGCGGCGCGCCCCGCCGGCCTACTACCGCCCCACATCTGCCCACCTGTAGGCAAACGGTCCGGAAACTGTCCGCGTTTGCTCAGGCTATTTTAAGCAACACGACCTAGAATTGATCTGCGGCGTCAGATCGAACGCGCGCCAGCTTCTCAGACGCCGCTTCGCCAATTCAGAAGGGGGTTGCCATGCACCACCATTACCTCGCCGCCGACGGCGATACGCCTTCCGGCGGTTGGGGGTCCGGCAGCGCCGCACTGGCGCTGGAGATGCCCGACCTCATCGACGCCGCCCGCTTGGGCGATGATGCAGCCTTTTCGGAACTAGTTACCCAATACATCGCGTCGGCCCAACGCCTCGCCCATCAAATCCTGCGTACTGAGGAAGCCGCGTCCGACGCCGTTCAAGAAGCCCTGATCAAGGTCCATCGCGCGCTGCCGCGTTTTCAAGACGGGAATTTCCGTTCGTGGCTGCTCCGCATTGTGACCAATACCTGCTATGACTATCAGCGCAGCCAACGCCGCCGCGCCACCGTCAGTCTCGAAGACCTAACGGAGCCGGCGGGGACCGAGTTCCCCGCATTGCGCGCCGATGAACAACAGAACCCGGAACTCGTTGTGACCCGACAAGAGAGCCTGCAGTTCTTGCTGCGCACCATCGACGACCTGCCGGAATGGCATCGCGACGTCGTCCTGTTGGTAGACGTCCACGGGTATGACTATGCCGAAGCCGCCACAATGCTTGATCTGCCGCTGGGGACCGTCAAGTCTCGTTTGAGCCGGGCGCGCGCCACCCTGCGTGACCGGCTGCTGGAGTCGGGCTATATCGCGGCAGCCCCCGTCCCGCTACCTCACTAGCCGCC
>CAYJQA010000064.1:0-9782 GCA_964372065.1 uncultured Litorilinea sp. | reverse complement strand
CCAACGCCCCGCGGCGGCGCGTTAGGCCGCCATTTCGGCGATCGGGACCGGCCAATGCGGGTACGGTCCTGGTCGCAGCGGCGCTACGCATCGCGGCGGGCCAGATGCACCGAGCGCCAGTCGCCGACACGCTGGAAGCCCAGTTTACGGTAGACCGCGCCGGCCACGTCCACGTGCCAATAGAGCACGGGCCGCAGGCCGTCCCGGATGAGTTCCTCACACAGCGCACTGACCACCGCTTGGCCGATGCCACGATTTCGCCAGGCCGGCAGCGTGTAGACGCCGCCCACCATCGCCAGCGCGGTCGCCTCCGCGTTGGTCAGCGCGGCCGCCACGATCGCCCCGTTCACCAGCCCAACCCACAGGCGCGTATCGCGCAGCGGGCGTTCCACCCCGGCGGGCGGGCGGGTCATGTACTCGGCGTCGGCGTAGTACTCGATCAGCGCGGGCAGATCGTCCAGCGTGGCGCGGCGCACCTCCACACCCGGCGGCGCGGTGCGCGGCCGGAAGTCGCCCGGCGGCAGTTGCATCAGCTCTTCCACATCCACTGCCACCGCGTCATAGCAGCGTAACAGCCCCAGCACGCTGGGGATACCCCCCGGATTGTCCTGCAACCGCTGCGCGGTCATGGGGTGATCGTCCAGCACGCCGACCAGTGTGGGCCAATCGGTCTCGGCGCGGCCATAGAGCGTCCAGCCGCCAAAGTAGCGGTTGATCACGCCGCGCAGGTGGCCGTCGGCCACGTCGCCCCAGAACTCACAGAAGTCGCGGTCAAAGCCGACCTTGACCAGGTTGCCCATGAGATGCAGGTTATAGGGGGGCGCTTCTTCCAGCAGTGCCATCACCGCCGCCCGGTCTGCCTCTTGCAGCCGCCGAATCATAGGGTTCGCTCCGCGTTCAATTGGATGGATTCAGCGCATAATCGCCCACGGCGGCTATTTCGGCGCAAAGGCCCAATGGCCCGGCCCATACTCCGCCATATAGACACTCACGGCCCGCGCCAGGCCGGGGGGCGTCTCCGCCGCCAGATGTTGGACCCAATGCATGAAGTCGCTGACCCACGGCTCGCCGCTTTCGATGGTCAGCAGGTAGAGCCGTCCCAGGGGGCCATAGGCGTCGAACAGGCCCTGGGCCACAAACGCCTGGCGGACGACCTCACGATCATACTCCACCTGCCGGAACGTCGCCCGCCACTCACTGCCCACGGCATCCAACAAAAGATACTGAGCGCGGGGGTCGCCATTATAGGGCATGCCCACGCTCCCCGGATTGAGCACACGCCGCCCATCTACCCGGCGGTCGAGGGGACAGTGCGTGTGTGCGCCGAGCACCACCGGCGCATCGCCGCCCATCAGATGGCGCGTTAGTTGCGCATCGGTCATATCCGGCGCAAAGCCTACAAAGGGATCGCCGGGCACGCCATGCACCACCTGGATCGTGGGCAGCCCGTGGGTCGCGATATGGAGTTGAATAGGCAGTCGCGCCAGTTCGGCCAGATGCTCCGGCGTGAGCTGACCGCGTGTCCACCACAGGTCGGCGAAGCGTTCGCGATCCCGGAGCGGCGGGGGGCAGTCGGCCGCGCCCAGCATCTGCACGACCAGTTCGTGGTTACCCGCCAGCACGCGCCACTCCGCCGCGGCCACCAGGTCGAGCACTTGATTGCTCCACGGACAACGGTTGATCAAATCGCCCGCCACACAAACTTGGTCGGGCCGTTGGCGCTGCAGGTCATTGACAACCGCCTCCAACGCAGGTAGATTGCCGTGAATGTCGGCCAGAATCGCGATACGCATGTCGATTTGTCCATTGCCGCCGCTCACAGGGCGCGCCATCCCCGTCCTAACGCCGCTGCGCCCTGCCTACGCTACCGGATTCGCCGCGACCTGTCAATCTTGCGCCGCGACGTCAGCGCCCGCCCACACGGAACTGCCGCGTGAGAATGTAGTGCAGCGTGCGGAATCCGGCCCGTCCGAACGCGCACAATATCAAGCCAGGTCGCTGTCCCCAGCCGGGGCGCGACCGCACATCTACCCGAAGGAGACACCACGATGGACGCCCGCCTGTTGGCCTGCCTTGCCCATCCCGACGATGAAACGTTCATTTGCGCCGGACTGATGGTCCTGAACCGCCGTCGCGGCATCCACAACACACTCGTGTGCGCGACCAAGGGCGAGGCCGGCGAAATCAGCTACCCCGGTCTTGCCACCCCCGACAACCTGGGGGTCGTGCGCGCCCAAGAACTGGCGTGCGCCGCCGCCATCATGTGCGTGGACGACCTGCGCTTTCTGGGTTATCGTGATTCGGGCATGGCCGGGTCGGCTGACAACCAGCACCCGGCGGCCTATGCCTCCGCGCCGGATAGCGCGGTCGCAAGCCGCCTGGCGCGGCTGATCCGTGAGCTGCGCCCCCAGGTCGTCATCACCTTTGACCCCACCGGCGGTTACGGTCATCCGGATCATATCGCCATCCACCGCCACACGCTCGCCGCGATCCGCCTGGCCGCGGACCCGGACCATGCGCCGGACGACGGCGCACCGTGGCAGATCGCGCGGCTTTTCTATCCTGCGCTGGATCGCTCGGCCTGGGGCGCGGTGGCCCAACAGCTAGTCGCCCAGGGCGAACCACAGCCGGACTGGGGCACTACCGACGACGGCGCACCCAACTGGCCCGACCAACCCGTCCACGCCAAGATCGATATTTCCAGCGTGATCGACGCCAAATGGACCGCCTTCCAGTGCCATCAAACCCAGATCGGCCCTAACCATCCCTTTATGCGCGTGCCGGAGCCGTTCATCAAGGACCTCCTTGATGAAGAATGGTTCGAGCTGGCTTGGCCCGACGCGAAGCCCGCCCAACCGTATACGGACCTATTTGAAGGGCTGTTGTGATCGCGGTGCCTCACCGCAAGGAGGATTTGCCCATGCCGGATCCGAGTGCGGAACACCAAATCTCGCAAGCTGTGCTGCAATGGTCGGGCGTCGCCGCCGCGCCCCATCGCTTTGGCGGCGTGGAGTATCGCGTGGGCCGCCGCGAGATCGGCCATATTCACGGCGACTATTTGGTTGACATCCCCTTTCCCACCGCTGTGCGGCGTGAGTTGGTGGCGGCGGGCGCGGCCGAACCCCACCATATCCTGCCGGACAGCGGCTGGGTCAGCTTCTATCTACGATCCGGCGGCGATGTCGCGCAGGCCATCGATCTGCTGCGTCGCTCCTACGACTTGGCCGTGCGGCAGCAAGCGCAGCGTCACGCCGCGCCTGTTCAAGCCGGCGTGACCGCGGACGATGAACGCCATGACTGACCTTGTCCAGCGCGCTCCCATCGCCGGTCTGCATCACATCACCGCCATGGCCGGACCGCCGCAGCCCAACTACGCCTTCTATACAGGGCTGCTGGGCCAGCGTCTCGTCAAGACCACCGTCAATTTTGACGACCCGACCACCTATCACCTCTATTATGGTGACGCCATCGGCCATCCGGGGACGGCGCTGACCTTTTTCCCGTGGCCGCAGTCGCCCCGCGGCCGCCTCGGCGCGGGCGAGACCGTGGCCTTCGCCTACAGCATCGCCCCATCCGCGCTTCAGGACTGGCGTCGCCGGTTGGATGAAGCCGCGGTCGCCTGGGAAGACGACACGCGCTTTGGCGCGGCGTTGATCCGCTTCGCCGACCCCGACGGGATCATCGTCGAGTTGATCCCGGACGACCAGGCGGAGACCGTCGAGCCGTGGGCGGCCAGTCGCGTTCCCGCCGCGCTGGCGCTGGGCGGCTTCCACAGCATCACGCTAGGCGTCGCCAGCTTGGAGCCGACCGTGCAACTGTTGACCGGCGTGATGGGCTTTACGGCGATGGGCAGCGAGGACAATCGCCACCGCTTTGCCGCCCCGGGACATGGACCCGGGCGCATTATCGACCTGCTGCACATGCCCGGCAGCCGTCGCGGTGTGCTGGGCGCCGGCTCCATCCATCATGTGGCCTTTCGCGTGCGGGACGACGCCGACCAGCTTGCCTGGCGCGAAGTGCTGGTGGATGCCGGGCTGCGCGTCACCGAAGTGCACGACCGCCAGTATTTCCACTCCATCTACTTTCGCGAGCCGGGCGGCGTGCTCTTCGAGTTGGCGACCGACGCGCCGGGCTTTCTCCGGGATGAAGACCGCCGGACGTTGGGCAGTACGCTCAAACTACCGCCCTGGCTGGAGCCGCGTCGCGCCGAACTGGAACAGGCGCTGCCCCCGCTGGAACGCACACAGGTCGCCGCAGAATGAACCAGCAACCCGCCACCCATGACCCGCACGCCAACGCGCCTGTGCTCACCGCCGGCCGCGCCCTGGACGAAGCGACTGCCGCCGTGATCCTGGTACATGGCCGCGGCGGCACGGCGTCCGACATCCTGGGGCTGGCGCACTACTTCGACCGTCCGCACCTGGCCTATCTTGCGCCCCAAGCCGCCGGGTCAACCTGGTATCCCTATCCGTTCCTGGCCCCTTTGGGGGCCAATGAGCCTTACCTGGGGTCGGCCCTGGCCGCATTGGCGGCTCTGCTGGGACGCGTCAGCGCCGGTGGGATTCCACCGGCGCGCACTGTACTGATCGGGTTCTCGCAGGGCGCGTGTCTGGCCCTGGAATTCGCGGCCCGCCACCCGCAGCGTTACGGCGGGGTGGCCGGGCTGAGTGGCGGCCTGATCGGGCCACCCGGTGTCCCGCGCCACGATCAAGGCGATCTGGCCGGCACACCCATCCTCCTGGGGTGCAGCGATGTGGATCCCCACATCCCAATGACCCGCGTGCATGAGAGCGCCGCGGCGCTACAGGCGTTGGGGGCCGATGTCACCACCCGCATCTACCCCGGCCTGGGCCACACCATCAACCAGGACGAGCTGACACGCGTAGCCGCCCTGCTGGACGGCCTGGCCGCTCCCACGCCGGATTAGGCGGCGGCAGCCGCGCCGTTTGCCACGCTTTCAGTATCAACCGGGCGGTGGCTGAACCAGAGCACGTAGCCGTCGGGGTCGCGCAGAAAGAAATCGCGACCTGGCTGGATGGGGTGCAGTCCCTCCAGCCGGTCGTTGTATCCTTTGGACCCCAGATAGACCAACAGGGACTTGACATCGTCCAGGTAGAGGAAGAAGACCCCCTCGCCGGGACGCGTTACCTCCTCCGCTTCATGGTCGTTGCCCGCACACAGCATCAATTGCACGCTGTCGTTGCGAAGCAAGGCCCACTCGGTCTTGCCGCCCCACTCCAGCTTGTCGTGAAGTTGGAAGCCGAGGGCCTCACAGTAGAACTCAATGGATGCTTCCACATCGTGCACATCCAAGACCGGGATCAGATTACGCAACTTCATATCGGCTACGTCGCTCCTGTCAGCAGGTTGGCCGCTGGCAAACTAGGCCGCGTCGGTGTCATGCTCGATGCCTGGGGTGTCACACCTGGGACGACGCTGTCCCTGCTTCCACCTTGCGCTTTAGGTCGGTATGAGCGCGTGGTTGTGGCGGCTGACTCATTGTAACCGGCCGGGATGCGGCCTTACAGGTGCGATTGACGTAACCTTCCCCCCGCACAAATCGCACGCATTGCCCCCGCGCACCCCCGACAAAAGGACTACCGGCGCGCAGCATCGCGCGCCGGATACGGAAACCGCCGCAACATTGAGGGCTATGCTTTTTGTCTAGGCGATTTGCTCAGGCGAGGGTAGCCGCGCCCATTGTCCGCGCAGCCAGTAGACGGCAATGCTCAAGGCAATGGCGACGTTAAGCGACTCTTTGCGGCCCAGCATGGGCACCGCAATGACCCGCTCCGCCTGTTCCAGCAGACCGGGGTCCACCCCCGCCACTTCGTGCCCGGCCATCAAGACAAGCGGCCGTTGTCCGGCCGGGCGGAGGTCGTCGAGGGCTGCGTCAAAGAGCGAATCCGCGTGTTGATGGGCTTCCAGCGCCCACAACCGCGCGCCCTTGTCGCGCAGGTCCGCCGCGAGGGCCACGGCGTCGGCGTGATAGCTCCACACCGTCGAGCGTTCCGCGCCCAGCGCGGTCTTAGCCAACTTTGGTTGGCGCGGCGTCGCGGTGATGCCGCAGAGGTACAGGTGGGCGACGCCCGCGCCATCCGCCGTGCGGAACGCGCTCCCCACGTTGAACAGACTGCGCCAATTGTCGAGCAGGATATGCAGCGGCGGCCCGGCGCGGAGGATTGGCGCAGCCGGTTCCGTCGGGATGGCCGTCAGCGGGGCAGTCGCGACGACCGCGACCGGCGCGCCGCAGGCAGGACAGCACCCATCGAACGCATCGCCGGGCGTCACGGGGAAGCGCAGGCCGCACCCGCCGCCGGTGCAGCGGCAGAAGATGCTGCCGGGACGCGGAGCCGCCGCGGCCAAAGCCATTACTCCGCCAGATAGCCGCGCCGGACGGCCTCGGCCAACAGGTCGTTGACCCACGCCCACAGCGCCGTCGAGTTATCCGCCAGCGGGCGCATCCGTTCCACCACCATGGCGCGATTCACCCCATTACTGCGCCACACGCCGCCGCCGGCCGCAAAATTGTGCAGCACCGGCAGCAACCGATCCACCGCATTGGCAAAGCGCGCCTCCGGCGTCTGTTTCGCCTCAAACTCGGCCCATAGACCGCGCCGACTGGCTTACCTTGCCGGTCTGGTGATAGGCGAACGTATCGCCCGCGTCGATCTCCACGATGTCATGCACCAGCAGCATCCGGATCACCTTGTTCACGTCTACCGGGTCGTCGGCATAGTCGGCCAGCACCAGCGCGGCCAGGGCAATGTGCCAACTGTGCTCGGCGGAGTTCTCACGGCGGCTGCCGTTCATCAAGGGCGCGCGGCGCAAGACGTGCTTGAGCGCATCCACTTCGCGCAGAAAGGCAAGCTGCGCCGCCAACTTGGCAGTCGCCGGGACGACCGCCACTTCGGGCATCTGCTCGGAAAGCATGGAGTTTCTTTCTAGTCGACCAGCAGGCCGGCATGGGCCAAACGTCGTAATTGGAGTTCCAGGTCGCTTGGCGTGATGACCCCGTCGCGCTTGAGCGCGGCCATCAGACCGGCCCGGTCGCGTCCGCCATCCAGCAGCGGCAGCAGCGCTGCCTGCGCGTGACTCAGGGTCACGCGCTCATGCCAAAGATTGGTGACGACGCTGCGCTCCTCCACCTCCAGCCGCGCGACCGGACTAGCCAGCGGGCGGCGGCTCACCTCCGTCGTGAAGGCCGGGTGGAAGCTATGCAGCGACACCAATTGGCTGCTCATGCCCAGCCCGCGCAGCAGGTTGGCGGCCAGCACCACGGTATCCGGCGCTGCGCCGGGACGCGGCGGGCGCGCCCGCGCCAAGTCGCTCTGTTGGGCCGCAGCCAGCAGTTCGGTGAAGTGCAGGCCACGCGGCCAGAGTTGCGCCAGGCGCTGCATGGCCGCAATGCTCACCGGGTGGTCCGTGGTCAAAGTGGAGCCGTCTTTGCTGGCGAACTGCGCCGTCTCCGGCTGCACGCCCGCAGCCGGGGGGTCTTCGACGCGCTGCGCCCACGAGCGCGCCCATAGCTCCATCACCGGCTGCGGGTGCAGGCTCCGCCGGATGGGCGCATCCTCATGCACCAGCAGTGTCTGCCGGAACATGCGGTTACGCAAGAAATCCATCAACTGCTCCATCTCCAGCGTGGTGCGCGCCATGCCTTGCAGCGCGGCTTGCGTCTCCGGCTTGAACGAATGGGGCAACACCTCGCGCAGTTCGGCTTCGACCAGGTATTGGAGGCCATGCCGTTCGGCGTGCTCCACAAACTGGGTGAAGTAGACCGGGTCGTTGGTCTCCTCCAACTCGTCGTGCAGCAGGAAAGCGTCGTCGCTGGCCTTCAGTCCTTCCTGGAGGAACGCGTGATAGGAGCGAAAGATCGCGCCGTAGGCCGTGTCGGCCACGTGCTCGGCCATAAAGCGGAGCGCCGCGCGGGCGGTCTGCGCCTTTTGCGTGGGGTCGGTCATCTCGCCGGCGCGCAGCAGCATCACGTCCCGCACCAGCCCGGTGATATGCCAGCCGGGATAGGTGTTGTAGCTGACAAAGGCCACACCCTGGGGGCGCAGCAGCCGCTTGACCACTGCCAACAAGCAGTCACGCACGTCCGCGGGCGTCCACGAATAGACGCCGTGGGCGATGATGTAGTCAAACGTGCCTAGTTCGTCGCCCACCGTGGTCAGGTCGCGGCAGCTTAGTTCGATGTTGGGCAGACCCACCCGCTGCACGCGGTGCTGGCCGTCCTCGATCTGGCGCGCCGAGTAGTCAAAGCCGGCAAAATGCGCTTGGGGCAACGCATAGGCCAGGGGAATGAGATTGCCGCCCCCGGCGCAACCGATCTCCAGCACGCGCGCCGTCGTGACCGGCGCGGGCGACAAGCCCAACAGCCGCGCCAGCACCGCGAGGTGCTCCGGGTGAGTATTGACGTAGGACAGGTCAGGATAGGGCGCGGCGTCGTAAGCGTTGGCGGACATGGGCAGCGCCTATCCGGGGTAGATCATGCGTTGGGGACGCTCGCGGCGTGCGACGCGGCCATGCAGCACCACATCCACGAGGACGCTCGTGGGCGCATCGGCCAGGTCCAGGAGCGTCTCTTGGGGGTCGCCTTCCAGACAGAAATACTCGCCGAACGCCGGTTCCGTCTGCATTCCCTGTAACTTGAGTTGGCGAATGGCCTGCAACGCATCGTCGCCGCCCTCGCGCAGCAAGCGTGACTCGGCCACCATGCGCCGGTAGGCGTTTTGCTCCTCGATGGGCCGCGGCTGAGCATATACCTCAACCTCAAAGCGCTGATGGCGGAAGCGGCAGATGAGCGTTGGCAAGCCGTTCTTTTCGGGCTGAGCCAGGCTGAACTCGTCCATGTCGCCGTAGATGGCATCCAGCAATCGAGCGCAGGTGTCCAGGTCGTCGGCAAAGCAGATGACGTCCAGGTCGCTTTCCGTCGTCTCGATGCCCAGCGGGATCGACCCGGCCAAGATCGGGTCATAGTCGGCCAGCACGCTAAAGAGGTCCAGGTCAATCAGCGCCTGGTACGCGTCGCGCTGCCGGTCCGACCCCAATTTGAGGTGCATAATATCGGTCCAGTACATGGCTGCCTCCCTCTCAACGCTTGCCGTTGCTGTTAGGCCCGTCTTCCGCCCCCACTATACACCGCTCGTCAAGCACACACCAACGACTAAAGTCACAGGCAAAGCAACGGCCCGGCAAAGGGCCGGGCCGCTTCCTGCTGTGGAGATGGCGGGACTCGAACCCGCGTCCGAAACATTCATCCGTTGACATCTACAGACATAGTCGCTGATTAGAGTTTCGCGCAATGGGCCCCAGCGACAGGGCCGTTCATTACGCTAACCGATGATGCTTAGGCGACCGTATCGGTGTCTAGCCGCCGCAGCCCCTCAGATTATGACAGCTACCGACCGGCCTGCGAGCGCCGCCGAATCGGGCCGGGACCCTCCGAGGAGGGTCCGTCTTCTACTTAGGCCGCCACCGCTACCGGAGCAGCGTTAGCGAAACCGAAGTTGAAGAGTTTGCCAGTGTTGTTGGCATTTATAGGTTTTGCGTCTTTTTACGTAGCCGACGCTCTACGGCCTGCAGTCAACAGATCTCCTGCCCCGTCGAAACCGTTCATCCCCATGCTGGCTATAGCATAGCGCAATTGCGCCGAAAAGCAAGTAGGCCCGCGCCCTTTTCTCCGAAAGCGCCGGCCGCGATTCCGAACCCTGTCATTCCGAGGGGTCTGCGACGAGGAATCTCTCTGGCCGGCAACAGACGCGCGTTTCAGAGAGATT
>CAYJQA010000063.1:0-14374 GCA_964372065.1 uncultured Litorilinea sp. | reverse complement strand
GCTCTGTCATCAGCGGTACCTCGGTTTCGAAGTAGCCCGCATTCTGTAGAATATAGTCGTTCATGTGGTCGACGACCTGCTTCGTGCCGTCCCCGCCGGTCGTGTAAATCACGATCGTGTCGGTGCGACTGGTGACATCCTTGCGCCCGCCAAGCTTGGCATTGGTGACGCCGGGAAACGCCTTTGGATCGTCGACCATGGTTGTGACAATGTGACCCATGACCGTCGGCACATGGTCCGCCGCCACATTGAGATAGACGCGTTCCGCGGTTGCCCCGGTCTGGTCGCTGCGCTTGCGCCGGAAATGGATAAAGTCCGTATCCCACGCTTGGCCGCCCTGCGTGCGAATGTCCCGCGCCGTCACGCTGCCCTTAGCTTGCGATTGCGTAATTGCGTCGGCGGCGCGGCCTTCGATAATCTTGGCGACCTGCTCCATGTATTGGTCCGAGGAGAGGGTGGACAACTGCTTGGTCGTGTAGACGTCATTGTACATGTTGTAGATCGGTTGCTTGACGCTCAGGATCTCATCCTTGTTCTTCCACACTTGGTGCAGAAGCCCCATCAGTCCGGCGAGCGAGGAAGTGGTGTGCTTGTAAGCGTCCTCTGGGAGATAGGCCTTCTTGTTGTCCACCTGAAAGCCGAGCAGGTGGTAATCCGGCTCGGCTTCGTCGTCGCCGACCACATAGATGCTGTCGTTGTCCACCATCACCGGTTCGCCGCTCTCAAAGTGGCGCGTGCTTTTGACCAAATCCTTGCTCGGTGTTGGAGTGTAGGCAGCGGTCTCTTTGGTAGTGACGCCCGGTTGCATCTTGCGCTGCACGACGAATGCCCTGGGCGTGGACAAGATTGGCGAAAGCTGTACAGGCGGCCCCGCGCGCGCCGGAGTCCCCGCGCCATCCTGTTGCGGCGGAACGGCGGTCCGCGCTTCGTCCGCACAGGGCGGTCGCAGAAAGGCCGTCACGGCGCAGTTTCCGATGGTGCGCTGAAGATAGAGAACATCGTGCGACGACAGGCGGCGAGGATCGGTCAGACTGCGCGGTGAAACAGGCCCGGAATAATCCGCACCTGCGTCTGCGGTTTGTTGTTTTTCTGGGACGGTCGCCAAAACTGTCTGCGTCGATTGACGCTCGTGCTGCACATCAGCCATATGGGACCTCCTCACCAGTTTTTGCGGTATCTGGGAGGTCGCCGGTAGCAACGCATGGCTAAGCTACGAACGTATAGTACCCGCTACATAGAGTGTATCATACGGCAGACGGAGATTCAACCGGCAGGCAAACCGCTCAACCGCTGGGCATGGCTGCGAAAAAGGGTGCATTTCACGTTGGGGGCGGTCTGTCATGCTGAGCGCAGCGAAGCATCCCGGCTGCGCACCGAGACCCTTCGCCTACGGCTCAGGGTGACAGAAATCCTGCCCCCATTCTGAAATGCACCCGCGAAAAACTGTCTATTGCGTTTCCGCGCAAATCGCCCTAGAATATGCGCGGCTTCCCAGCATCGTTCACCTGCATCAGTCCTCTCCACCAGCGCGCACGTGCCGCGTCTAGATTTGTCTTGGCCTTGGCGACGTGTTGACGCGCCCGCTATCGGCGGTCACGTCACCGGCTGCACCGCTGCGCCGTCCACCCTCCCGCCGGTGATTGGTCGAATATGTGTTGTTCGGTGTAGAACGGAACGTTCTACCACACCCACACGGAGGAAGAGGAGGAATCGGTCATGGACCAGGCAACATCGACGAATGGTTTGGAACACGGATTGATGTCGCGGCGCACGCTCTTTAAGGCTGCTGCGGCGGCGGCCGGCGCGGTCAGCTTGGCGCAGACGGCCTTTGGCCGCGACTACGGCCCGGATGCACCCCCGTCTCCCTATCCGGAGCCGGATGTCATCGTGCATGACCCTGAACGCTTCACGGCCAAGATTGGCAACTCGCCGATTCTGCGGCTGCACACCGGGCTGCTGTGGGCGGAAGGACCGGCCTGGAATGGCGTGGGCCGCTACTTCCTGTGGAGTGACATCCCCAACAATGTCCAGTTGCGCTGGCTGAACGACGACGGCCACGTCAGCGTCTTCCGCAACCCTTCGGGCCACAGCAACGGTAACACCTTCGACTGGCAGGGCCGCCAGATCTCCTGCGAGCATCTGGGCCGCCGCGTCGTGCGCTATGAGCACGACGGCAGCATGACCGTGCTGGCCGCTACCTTCGACGGCAAGCCGTTCAACTCGCCCAACGATGCGGTCGTCCACCCCAACGGGAGCATCTGGTTCACCGACCCGCCCTATGGCAGTTGGGGGAACTACGAGGGCATCAAGAACGAGATCGAGCTGAAAGAGGCCGTCTACCGCATCGACCCGGTCACCGGCGAAGTCGCCAAAGTCACCGACGAGATCGACAAGCCCAATGGCCTGTGCTTCTCGCACGACTATACCAAGCTGTTCGTGGCCGACACCGGGCCGGGTGACATCAAAGTGTGGGACGTGGTCGATGAGGCCACCCTGGCGACCGGCCGGGTGTTCAGCGACATGACCTTCGACGGGCTGCATGTGGGGCCGGACGGTCTGCGCGCCGACATCGACGGTAATATCTGGTCATCGGGCGGGTGGGTCGGCGATGAAGGCAACGGCGTCCACATCTTTGCGCCGGACGGCCAACGCATCGGCCAGATCAAGCTGCCGGAGACCACCTCCAATCTCTGCTTCGGCGGTCCGCGGCGCAACCGCCTCTTCACGACCTCCAGCCAGTCGATCTACGCGGTCTACGTCAACACACAGGGCGCGCACATCTCGTAGGCGCGCGTCAGTCTGCCTGCGTCCGCACGGCCACCCTGGAAGCTCGCCAGTTCCCAGGGTGGCCGCGTATCCTTATTGCTTGGCGTCTCCCCGCCGGTACGGTATGCTGGGTGCAGTTCATCCGGTTTACCACGCACCGCAGCGCGTTGCGTATCAATGCCAATGCTAAGGAGCAGCCAAGTGGAGTATCGTAGCTTGTCGCGGGCCGAGATCGGCCTGGTGGAGCAGATCGACCGCACCGAGTCCGTCGACGGGATCTATTCCGTGCGTGACGGCGCGCTCGTCTTGACGGCCGAGCACTGGGACATCCCCGAGTGGAGTCCTGCCGCCAAAGCGCGGCGCGTCGCCGAGTTGCAGGCGCTCTATGACCGCGGCGCGACCTGTTATGGTGCGTTTGACGGCCCGCGGCTGGTCGCCATGAGCGTGTTGGATCACAACCCCATGGTCAGCGACGCGCGGCGGCGCGAACTGGCGGGGTTGTGGGTGAGCCAGGCATATCGGGGCCAGGGCGTGGGGCGCACGCTGGTGCAGCTTGTCCAGGAGGAAGCGCGCGCCCTGGGCGCGGCTACCCTCTACCTGACCGCCACACCCTCGCTAAACACGGTGCGCTTCTATCAGTCACTCGGCTTCCACCTGGCAGACCCGCTTGACCCGGCGGCCCTGGAAAGGGAGCCGGACGACATCCACATGGAGATGACGCTGTAGAGTTGTTCTGAAGACAGGAGCAATGAGATGGAACCAGCCACAGGCCAGTACAAAACGATCGACGAGTACATAAACACCTGTCCGGAAGCGGTGCAGCCCATCCTGCAAACGGTTAGGCAGACGATTCGCGAGGTAGCCCCCGAAGCCCAAGAAAAGATCAGTTACCAAATGCCGGCATTCACATTGCACGGCGCGATTCTGGTGTATTTTGCGGCCTGGAAAGACCATATCGGGTTCTATCACGCCTCACCCGCAATCGAAACGTCGATTGCAGAACTGGCGCAATACAAATCGGGAAAAGGCACGATTCAATTCCCGCTGGACCAACCGCTGCCGCTGCCCCTCATTCGCAAGATCGTAGCGTTCCGTGCGCAGGAAAATCTGGCGCGAAAAGGGAAGAATAAGTAAGTAGGCTGGCGGCGTTATCGTCTGATGCGGGGAGTTAACGAATGAAGGAACCAATGATTGAGTCCACCGGCAATGTCTTTGCCGACTTGGGATTTGAACCGGGCGAGGCGGCGATCCTGCAAATGCGCGCCGAACTCATGAACGATCTGCGGGTGTATATCAAGGCTAGCAGGATGACGCAGACGGAAGCCGCCGAGAGGCTGGGCATTGCCCAATCGCGTGTATCCAACCTGGCGCGCGGCAAGTGGGAGAAGCCTAGCCTGGAGATGTTGATCACGCTGGAAGCGCGGGCGGGCTGCCAGGTGACGCTCGGACTTCCTGTATAGGCAATCCGCACGCGGTTTCTGCGCTGGTCTCCTAATTTCAATTTCGTGGTATAAGCTCGAAGTAGGTACGCGAGAATCAAGCAAACGTTCCAAAGGATCCCCCCAACGGATAATGGGCTGTGCAATGACAGATTTCATGATCTTCTACTCATGGCAATCGGACTTACCGAACCCCACCAATCGTGGCTTCATAGAGAAGGCTCTACAAAACGCTACGAAGGCCCTTCAGCGCGATGAATCCATTACGGTAGAACCTGTTATACGGAGTGACACTGCTGGTTTGCCTGGCACTCCCAACATCGCCGAGGCAATCTTTGAGCGCATCGAAAACGCTCAAGTCTTTGTTGCCGATGTGTCGATTATCAATGAGTCGGCCGCGTCAAGACCAACGCCGAATCCTAATGTCCTAATTGAGCTTGGTTACGCAGTCAAGGCATTGGGGGAGGAGCGGCTAATTATGGTAATGAATACTGCCTATGGGCCGCTGGAATCTCTCCCGTTTGACCTGCGAACGAGAAGGATTATTCCTTACCGCATGCCTTTGGAGAACCAGGATCGTGCAACGGTCCGGCAACAGCTGGAGCGAACTATCGAGGGGGCACTCCGTACAATACTCGAACAGGTAGTTGCGTCGTTGCCCAATCCGCCTTCTCTTCTTGATGAGTCATTACTGTCCATCCAAAACGCATCACCAAACCAAACGACTCTCCTACGGCGGTACATGGATGAATTAGTCGCTAGGCTACTTGTCTTGGCTCCGGATTTCACAACTGAAGGGGCAAATGTCGAGCGATTGCTGGAAGCACTCGAACAAAGTAAGTCTATCGTTGCGGAGTTTGCTCACTTGACCGAACAAGCAGCCGCAATGAATTCGTCTGCTGCGATCAACACCATTTACCGTGGCTTCAGCGGTATTTTGAATCGGTATAGCGTACCGAATGGTTATTCGGGATCCTGTCAGACCACAGGATTCGATTTCTACAAGTTCATCGGTCATGAGCTCTTTGTTACCCTTTTTCTCCACCTAATCCAGGAGGAACGTTGGGAGTCAATTGCCGATATACTGGAACAAGGCATCTACGTCGAGAATACGTATCAACATCGGCCTGGCACTGTATCCTTTGAGGAAATTTCTGATTCCGTCGAACTACTAGACTATCATGGCCGACAACCATCCGTTCGCAGAGTCTCAGTTCATGCGGATATGCTTAACACACGTCATGGCGAAGGCAAGCTTGGCGATATAGCTCCGATGCGGCAATTCATGGAAGCCGATTATTTTCTGTTCCTACGGTCGGAGTTTCAGCAAAGTGAGCCATCACAATATCTTGTCGGTTGGCGACCGTGGAGTATGTTATATATGGGTGGTCAAACTCCGCGATACCTTGTTGAAGCGACGTATAAAGCGCAAGCACAGAAGTTGCTCCGCCCTCTCGGCGTCAAGGACATTGATACTTTGCGACTTTACCTCACAGAGCGAGCACCCAAGATCCACAAGATGTTTCTCCACCGCACCTCGGGCAGGCCGCTTGTTGAAATAAACCCCGAGGTTATCGGAACGAAATGAGAGGCTCAGTCGGTTAGGGTAGCGACTTTCGTCTTTGTGGCTTTGCGTGAGACGTCTCCATTCTTCTCTGTCTTTGCGTCTCTCTGCCCCTGCGGTATGATGGGCGCAGCGAACTTCACCAGTCGTTCTCCTCTCACCTAGACACGGACACCCACCCATGCAATTTGATCTGTTGATTCGGGGCGGCGAGGTCGTGGACCCGGGCGGCCCCAAGCAAGGCCGGCTCGACGTCGCCGTCAAGCGCAACCGTATCGCCGCGGTCGACGCCAACATCCCCGCCGCGAGCGCGGTGCGCGTGATCGACGCCGCGGGCCAGTATGTCACCCCCGGTCTGGTGGACCTGCACACGCACGTCTATCACAGCGTCACCTACTGGGGCATCAGCGCCGACCCGGTGGCCGCGCGCAGCGGCGTCACTACCTGGCTCGACGTGGGGTCGGCGGGCGCGTTCAACCTGCAAGGCTTCCGCGACTTTATCGCCAAGCCCGCCGCGGCCCGGCTCTATTCGCTGCTCAACATTTCGTCCATCGGCTTGACCGCGGCCACGGGCGAACTGGCGAACCTGGCCTATTGCGACGCCGATCTGTGCGTCAAGCTGACCAACCTGCACCGCGACTTGGTGCTGGGGATCAAGGTCCGCATTGACCACAACACCACCGGCCCCAACGGGATCGAACCGCTGCGCCGCGGGCTGGACGCCGCCGAGCGCACCGGGCTGCCCATGATGGTGCATGTGGGCTATGGCCCGCCCACGATCCAGGATGTGCTGCCCTTCCTGCGCCCCGGCGACATCCTCACCCACTGCTTCACCGGCGGCAACATGAAGATCGTGGACGACAAGGGCGTGCTGTTGGACGACGCCAAGCGCGCCTGGGACCGCGGCGTGATCATGGACATCGGCCACGGCGGCGGCTCGTTCTCGTTTGAGACGGCCGAGAAGCTGATCGACGCCGGCTATCAGCCCGACGTCATCTCGTCGGACATCCACCAGCACAGCGTCAACGGCCCGCTCTTTGACCTGCCCACCTGTCTGAGCAAGTTGATGGCGCTGGGCATGAGCTTCGCCGATGTGATCCGCGCGGCGACGGTGCGCCCGGCCACGGTGGTGGGCTTGCAGGGTGAGGTCGGCACGCTGGCCGTAGGCAATTTTGCCGATATCGCACTCTTTACGCTGGAGCGGGGGGCCTTTCCGCTCTACGATGTCTTTTTCAAGGAGCGCGTCAGCAGCGACTTGATCCGCAATACGCTGACCATCGTCAACGGGCGAGAGCTGCCGCGCGTGGCGGACGGGCCGATGGCTCCGTGGATGGAACTTAGCGAAGGGCAGGCGGACCTGGTCGCGCGCGGCCTCACACCCGACGCGCTGGTCCACCGCGTCCACGCGTAGCGGGAGACCCCTTCACCACAAAGAACACAGAGAACACAAAGACCAGAGCGATCGGGATGCCCTAATCTTTGTGTTCTTTGCGTTCCTTGCGGTCAATTTCCCCGCTTAGGGGTCGAGGCAGCCGCGGTTACGCCTGGGCCAGACTGACTACCTGGTGCATGGGACCGTCGCGATGCTGGGCGATGGTCCACCCGGCGGCCCGGGCCAACTTACCGAAGGCCGCCAGCCCCATGTAGCGGATGGCGGGCCGGCCGGGGATGTGCTCGGTGATCTTGAGGCGCGGGTCCAGCGTGGCGGCATCGCGGACCACCGGCCCCACGACCACCGTGTCCGCGGGCGTACCGGCGCGCAGCGCCGTCAGGTTCGCCACAATCACCGCATCCGGCGCATACTCGAACAGCGCCCCTTCCGACGAGGCGGCCAGCACCGCGTCGCCGCCGGCGATCTGGGCGAGCAGCAGGCGCAGCGGAGCAGGATCACCCCAATCGTAAGCGTGATAGATGAACTCCGCGGCCACGCCGTGCAGCGGACCGTCCGCGGCCTGGAGCGCGGTCAGGCAGGCCGCGCCAAAGTGCGGCCCCTCCGCGTCCAGGTCCAGCACATGCACGGCAATGGGGCGTCCGGCCAGGAGCGCGGGCTGCTCTTTGTGCAGCACAATGAGCGCGTTGAGGCTGTCCGCGGCTGGGCCGCCGCCGATGTTGAGTAGGTGCAGCGGCGCGCCCGGCCGCGCCGTCAAACTGGGGGCGAGGCCATCCACCAGCAGCCGCACCACGTCCCTCATGCGCCAACGGAAGGTCGTGGGCGTTAGGCCCGCGGCCCACTGGCGGTCGATGGGACCGGCATAGCCGTCGCCCAAGTTTTCCGGCGCCAGCTTGTGCAGATAGGTCATCACGCCGGTGGTATAGGTGTTCGCGGAGGCGGCCATGCTCCGCATCAGGATCGACTGTTGGGCGAGCGCCTGCATGGCGGCGGGCGCATTGGCGAGGCGTTGGAGACTCTGCACAAAGCCGTCGATGAGGGCGTTGACCTCCGCTTCGCGCATGGTAAAGGCAAAGGCCGGATGCGTGATGTCGATGACGGGCAGTTCGAGACCATCGTCGGTCACGGCGTAGCAGACTCCCGGCTTCTTGTGAAGCTCCGGGACCCTGGCGTTCATGGATGCCTCCTGGCGGCCTGGTTGGCGGCCATCGATGGGAGAAGGGGATGAAAGACCGGACTAACCGGCGACGGGGTCGAGCCGCGCCGCCGGCAAGTGGGCGAGGATGTAGTCCACGGTTTGGTCGACGCTGAGGTCGCTGCTGTCTACCCACAGCCCCACGCGCGGCGTTTCGGTACGCAGGACACGGTCAAAATCGGCGACGGCGAGGTCGCCATAGCCCTGCTTGGCGCGACCGGCCTCACGCGCTGCGACGGTCGCGGCGTCGGGACAAAGCACGACGAGACTCAGCGGCAGGTCGCGCCAAAGGGGCAGGACCCGCGTCAGCCCGCGGCCGATGATGATGTCCTGGTAGACCACGGTGAAGCCCGCGGTGTGGTAGAGACCCGCGGTGGTCGCGGCCAGCCGATAGCGCAGGTCAAGCTGGCGCTCGGCTTCGTCGCTGAGAGGGAAGCCCATCTCGGCGCGGCCGCCGACGATCATGCGCCGGAACAGGTCCCCGCGCAGGTGGACGCTGCGCGGCAGCCGTTCGGCCAATGCCTGGGCCACGGTGGACTTGCCCGCGGCCATGATCCCGGTGATCAGGATCACGCCGGTGGGTTCGGCGCGCGCTGCTCCTGCCGGTGACATCGTGTATCCCTCCACGGGCAATGCTTCACAGCACGCCGTAGGTGTTATAGACCTCACGCAGCGACTTGCCCGCGAGCAGGTCGCGCCGTGTCAGGCTTTCCTTGCCGATCTTTGCGCGCGCCCGCGTCAGCGCCTCGCCCACAACGGCTTGCGGAATGACGACGATGCCGTCATAGTCGGCGGCCACCCAGTCGCCCGGATAGACCAGCACCTCGCCGCAGCGTACCGGCACGTCATAGGCCATGACGCGCGCCCGGCCTTTGGAATCCAGCGGGCGAATCCCCGCATAGTAGACCGGGAAACCCATCGCCATGATTTGCACCGTGTCGCGGATCTGGCTGTCCGCCACGCAGCCGACCGCGCCGTTGCGCCGGGCGATGGTGGTCATCAACTCGCCCCAAGGCGCGTTGGTCCCGCTGTAGTCCGTGGAGTGGATCACCACGTCGCCCGGCCCCAGGCTGTCCATAAAGTCCAGTTCCAGCCCGTAGGGGTCGTCTTCCACTACATAGTCGGTTTCCATCCAGCGCAGGGTGCGGGCGCGGCCCACAAAGCCGCAGTGCTGCGGGTCGGGCAGGAGCGGGCGCAGACGCTGGTGCATGGCCTGCTGGCGATAGCCCAGATCGTCCAGCACATCGCAGATGGCGGCGACGTGCAGATGGTCGCGGATGAACGTGGTGATGTCGTCGTCGAGACGTAGATCGTCGGTGGACATAAGCGGCGCTCCACAGGATCGGGTTGGGCGGGCAGACGGCGCGGCAAGGCGCTACGCGCTATTGTACGTCGGGCGCGCGGGGTTATGGGAATATCGAATCCGCGCAGTTGCGCCGCTGCTATGACCGTAAAGCTAATTCTCGGTAATCGTAGCGGCGGTTTCCTAACCGCCGCTACAGTTCCCGGATGATTCTCTCAATGCCGACCAAAGCGGCTCAGACGGTCACGGGTGTCATCCGCAGGAGACCGTCTTGCCGCGCCACGGTCATAGCAAAGTCGAAGCGGTCCAGCGCGGTACAGAGCGGCTGGTCGGTAGCCGGATAGTGGGGCACGGCCGGGTCGGCAAACTGGCGGCCCGTGGGCGAAGCGTAGACGCGGGCCAGATAGGGCGCGGGGTCCGGCGCCTGCCCCAGCAGCAGCGCCTGGAGATAGTCGGCGCAGGCCGTGTCCTCGTCGCCCTGCCGCCCATCATACAGCCCGGTGATGACAAAGGTCACGTCCTCCTCGCCGCGCGCCTGGAGATAGGCGGCGGTGGCGCGGGCGCAGACAAAGCTGGTGGTGACCAACGTCGTCGCGCGCACGCTGCGCGCCACGCCCTGCGTGCCGTGACTGGTGCGCTGGACCAGCCGCCGCCCGCTGAAGTCGGCGTCGACAAAAGGCTGCGGCGAATTGCCGTAGTCAAAGCCGTGGATGGGCTTGCCGCCTTCCTCGCCCATGAGCGCCGCACCGGGCCAAGCGGCCCGCAGGGCAAAGCCTTCCTCGATACCGGCGACCAGCAGAATCTCCGGCGCGCCCGCGGCAAAGGCATAGCACGCGGTGGAAAACGCGCGCAGCACGTCGATCACGACGGCCACGCCGGTGATACTTTCACATCCCGACAACGCAACACGACGAAATTGCATGCTAGTTACTCCCGGCTTTGGGTGACGGCGATGGCTGGGTGGGGCATGGGGAGCGGATTTCCGTGGCTGGGTGAGACCATGACGAATGCCTACTGGGAGCGTGCCGCGCGGCTCAGAAAATCGAGAATGACCGGCGTCGTTTGGCCGGGTAGCTCGGTCTGCGGATAGTGGCCGCCGCCCTCGATCAGCGCCAACTGCCCCCCGGTCTGCGCGGCGATGAACTTGGCCTCGGCGACCGGGTCCGGGAAGTCCGGGTCTTTGGTCCCCATGACCACCAGCGTCGGGACCTTGACCTGGTTCAGCCGGTCCGCCGCGGGCTGCCGTGATGAATTGGTCATGGCTTTGCCCGCGTCGAAGCGGCCTGGCTCTTGCAGGTTGGCCGCCAACGCTTGGCGGTAGGCCGTGAAGTCGGCGGGTTTTGCCGAGGGGTAGAACGTGGGATAGTACGCGGCCCAGGTTTGGGCGCGCCACGGATTGTTGAGCATCAGCCACAAGATGGCCTGGACAAACGGGTTGACCTGGGCGTCACGCACGAACGCGCCGATGAGCGTCAGCGAGCGCAGCGCGTCCGGCCGTTCGGCGGCGGCCCACACACCCGGGCCGGCGGAAAACGAGGTCGTGATGACGTGGGCGGGGCCGCCCAGATGCTCGATCAGCGCCAGGATGTCGCGGCCCACCGCGGGCACATCGTAGGCGGGCCAGCCCACGCTGGATTCGCCGTGACCGCGCAGGTCGGCGGCGACGGCATGATAGCCGGCCTGCGCCAGCGCCGGTCCCAACACGCGATACTCGCTGCGCAGCGCCAATAACCCCGGCAGCATAAGCGCCAATTCGCCCTGCCCGCCATAGTCGGTGTACGCCAGGGTTCCTTCCGCCAGCCGTAAAAACTGTGTTTGCAAGGTTTGTTCTCCGTGAGCGATGCCAAGAATCCGTACTGCTGCCATCGCCGCGCGCCCTGCGCGGCGAGCCAATACTCTCGCGCCAAATCGCCGGTTCGCCAAGCGGCGCGATCGGTCGGCGAACGTCAATCAAACTCGGTGGGCAGCGTCGGGTCGGCGGCATGGGCAAAACAGCGCGCCAGTTGGCCGGGCGTCACGCGGGAAAGCGAGAGGTCGGCGGGCAGCGCCGCCGCGGCAAAGAAGGCGCTTTCGCCGGTTTCGTGGCTGGTCTGGGGCGCGCCGCCGGTCAGTTCGCAAAGAAAGCACAATTTGTAGATCGAATGGGGATGCGGCGGCGTATGCCCCTGGGCTGCGCGATCCCATACGGCGATGAGCTTGACCGGGCGCGCGTGATAGCCTGTCTCTTCGTATAGCTCGCGGGCCACAGCCTGGGCAGGCGTCTCGTTCACATCCGCCCAGCCGCCCGGCAGCGTCCAGCGCCCCTGGTCCAGCGCCTCGCGCACCAACAGCAGCTTGCCCGCGTGGACGACCGCGGCGCGCACATCCACCTTGGGGGTCGCATAGCCAATCTCCAGGGTCGTGAAGTGGATGACCTGATCCGGGGTCAAGTTCGTGTAGTTGGCGAACATCTCCGCGGCGAGCGCGCCGATTTGCGCGTAGCGTTCGCGGTCAAAGGGGTCGTGGCTGAAGTGCAGCCCGGTCTGGGCGATGGCCTGGAGGCTGCGCGCCCAGACCAGCCAAGGCGGTGCGGCTGCGGTTTGCGTCATGGTTGTCCTGCTTTCGGGTATGAGGAAAGGAGTCGGGTGGCCGCCGGAGTAGTGTACCGGATGCGCGGCGGCGCGTCCAAAGCAAGGCGGGATGGCGCGGTCATGGCGGCAACGCGCCCACAACAGGACGGCGCGAAAATTGGCCGCGCGGTGTATCTCCACCGCGACGTCGATCGCCGGATTCCCTTGTCAGGAGGCGTCCATGATTGAACTGCCCGAAGCCATCACCATCGCAGACCAGATCAACGCAACCGTGGCCGGCAAGACACTGGCCGGTGGGCTGCGTGGCAATGCGCCGCACAAGTTTGCGTTCTACAATCGCGAGCCGGAGGAGTACGCGTTTATCCTCACCGGCCGCACGCTGGGCCAGGCCGCGGCTTACGGCAACACCATTCGCATTCCCGTCGAGCCGGGCTATCTCCTGGTGCTGGGCGAAGGGGGCGAGCGCATCGTCTACCACCCTGATGCCGCGACCGTCCCCACCAAGCACCAATTCCTGCTCCACTTCGACGATGACAGCTATTTGAGCGTGCGGATTTCGATGTGGGGCGCGTGCGGCCTCTTTACACCCGACGAGTTGGCGGCCCATCCGTTCATGGGCCGGGTCAAAGTCTCGCCGTTGAGCGATGCGTTCACACGCGCCTATTTTGAGGGGCTGTTTGAGGGCCTGACGCCCGACGCCAAGGACAGCGTGAAGTATTTTCTGATCAGCCAGCCGGGCGTGTGGGGTGTGGGCAACGGCTACTTGCAGGACATTCTATTTCGCGCCAAGCTCCACCCGCGCCACCGCGCCGCGCAGCTCACGCCGGGCGAACGGGACGCACTTTATGCGGCAGTGCGCGATACGTTGCAGCAGGCCGTGGCGTTGGGTGGCCGCGACACGGAGCGCGACCTCTTTGACCAGCCCGGTCGTTATCCCAAGCTGCTGGACAGTCGCAGCGCGGGGCAGCCTTGCCCGGTCTGCGGCGCAGCCATCGTCAAGGAGCAGTTCTTGGGCGGCGCGGTCTACTTCTGCCCGGTGTGCCAAGTGTAGGCGCGGTGGTAGCGCCGGGTGCGGTTCCGTGCTAGACTGCGGCGACCGAGGATGGGCGCAACCGTCGCGCCCCTGCGCGTCACGCGAGAACGCTCACCATGTCCGACGCTCTGCCCGCGCCCCACGGCGCAACGACCGGCGCGCCCGCGCTCACCTGGAAGCTCTGGCTCTACACCAACTTCGACTGCAACCTGCGCTGTCGCTACTGCGTGGCGGAATCCAGCCCCACCGCGGCGCGCCGCGCGTTGGGCCAGGCGGACCTGCGCCGTTTGGTGGATGAGGCCGCGGCGCTGGGCTTTGAGAAGCTCTTTCTCACCGGCGGGGAGCCGTTTGTCCTGCCCGCTATCTACGCCATGCTCGCTTACGCCACGGCGCGGCTGCCCACGACGGTGCTGACCAACGCCATGCTGCTGCGCGGGACGCGACTGCAAAAGCTGCTGGCGGTCGCCAACGACCGGCTGACCGTTCAGGTGAGCTTGGACGGCGGTCGCGCCGGCCCGCACGACGCCTATCGCGGCGCGGGGAGTTGGGCCAAGACGGTGGCGGGCATTCGTCTGCTCAAGCAGAGCGGGCTGACCGTGACTATCAGCACGACCGAAACACCCGCCAACACGGCCTATCTGGACGAATTGCACGCGTTCCGCCGCAGCCTGGGCGTCGCCGACGCCGACCACTTTGTGCGCCCGTTGGCGCGGCGTGGCTTTGCCCAAGAGGGCATCCAAACCGACCGGGCGACGCTGGTCCCGGAGGTCACAGTGACCGCGGCCGGCGTCTACTGGCATCCGCTGGTCGCGCCCGGCGACACCGACCTGCTGGTCAGCCGCGACATCTCCTCGCTGGCCGCGGCCGTCGCCGCGATCCGGGAGCAGCTAGCCGCCACGACCAATCCGCGTGAATGTTTCACCTGAGGGCGCTAACGCTGCGCTCCCGTGCGGAGCGGTTGACCTGCGCGATCACGCCCTCTGGATGCCCGGCCCCCTCGGTTCATGGGTTCTGGAAGACCAGGTGCTCCGTCATGTACTTGAGCGCGACCGGCTTCCACGGATGGATGCAGTGAGACCCGGCGGGCTCCATGTATTCATGCTCAATGCTCAAC
>CAYJQA010000062.1:12703-14521 GCA_964372065.1 uncultured Litorilinea sp. | reverse complement strand
TCGTGGCCGTGGACGATCTCAACCTGGACATCCAGGACCAGGAGTTTGTCACGCTGGTCGGTCCGTCCGGCTGCGGCAAGACGACTACGCTGCGCATGATCGCGGGGCTGGAGAAAGTCAGCCGCGGCCAGATCTTCTTCGACGACGACGCTGTGGGCCATTTGCCGGCCAACCACCGCGACATCGCGATGGTCTTTCAAAGCTATGCGCTCTATCCCCACATGAACGTCTATGAGAACATCGGCTTTGCGCTGCGGATGATGCGCTTCCCGCGGCCCGAGATCGACCGGCGCATCCAGTGGGCAGCCAAGATGCTGGGGATCGAGATGCTGTTGGAGCGCAAACCGCGTGACCTCTCCGGCGGGCAGCGCCAGCGCGTGGCCCTGGGCCGTGCCATCGTGCGCGAACCGGCCTGCTTTCTGCTGGACGAGCCGCTGAGCAACCTGGACGCCAAGCTGCGCGTCAGCATGCGCGCCGAGCTCAAACGGCTGCATCACGACATCGGGCGCACCTTTATCTATGTGACCCATGACCAGGCCGAAGCGCTTACCATGTCGGACCGCATCGCCATCATGAACCACGGCAAGCTCCAGCAGTTCGGTGCGCCCGACGATGTCTATTACCGCCCGGCAAATATCTTCGTCGCCGGGTTCATTGGCAGCCCAGCCATGAACTTCGTCGACGGCGACTTGGTCAACGAAGCGGGGCAGGTCTTTTTTGTGCGCGGCAACCTGCGCTATCCGCTTCCGCCGCGGCTGGCGGGGCGGCTCAACGGCCACGCCGGCGCGGTGACCCTGGGCGCACGGCCCGAAAGCATCGGCATTGCCCATGCCACCGCGGATCAAGCCCTGCCGGACGGCATCCCCGGCACGGTCTTTGTGGATGAACCGCTCGGCTCAGACAAGTTCGTGACCATCGACGTGGAGCAAAGCCACGTCATCGTGCGCACCGACCCAGACTTTCGCACGGACTTCGGCGCGCCGGTCCATATCCGCTTCCACCCGGACAAGGTCTATCTCTTCGACCGCAAGACCGGCAACGCGATCTAGCCGCCGGTCTCAACCAGGTTGACCGGCCACGGGCCGCGGGGAGAACTCCCGCGGCCCGCTCTTGTTGGGCTTCACAGAGAGTTGATAATTCGCGGCAGCGGCGCGATGCTCATAGGCAGCGGCGATGAGCCGCACGGCCTGCGCGCCGCCCACGTTCCCCTGCCGGAGCGACACCCACAGTCGCCGTGAACGCGCCCATTGCTGCATCCTCCGCCCACCCATCGCCACCGCACAAGGAGGCCGCGCAAGATGGCTCAGATCGCCGTTACCATCCTGGACCCGCGCGGGCAGCGTTCCGCCCAACTGGTCGAGATGCAAGTCCCCGTGCGCGACGTAATTCCGCCCATCGTCAAGAGTCTGCGCCTGCCCGAATCCGCCACCTATGCGCTGACCCCGGTGGGCAGCGACGACGCCCTGCCGCCGGACAAAACGCTGGCCGCCTGCCGCATCACGGCGGGCGCAGAGTTGCGCCTTGCGCCTGAGCGCAACCGCATCCTCAAGGCCATCCTGGATAAGCTCTACGAGGAAGTAGAAGACAACGTCAAAGAGCAAGCCTGGGACCTGGCCAAAGAGAAGCTGGACGCGCTGCTCCAACTGGACCCCGACTATCCCGACCCGCGCGGGCTGGCCGACGCCATCGCCCGGCGGCTGCCCACCATCCCCGACGCGGCGGGGCGCGCCTTCACGACAACGGCGCGCAAATCCCCGTCCAAGCTGGGCAAAGCCGCCGCCCAGCAGCGCAGCACAGCCACGTCCCAGCCTGCCGACC
>CAYJQA010000062.1:0-12693 GCA_964372065.1 uncultured Litorilinea sp. | reverse complement strand
GCAAGAGCGCAGGCAAGGTGGCCCGCAAGGGCGGCGGCTGCCAGAGCATTATCGGCTGGATCGCCGGCGTCGTGGTCGTCGGCGCGATCACCGTCTTCTCCGGGGACCTCATGCCCGGCCTGGTGGAGCGCGTGGGCGCGCTTTTCTCCCCTGACCAGGTCGTGTTGGGCACGGGCGATGTCCAGGTCACGCTGCGTTGGACCGGCACCGCCGACCTGGACCTGCACGTGCTCGACCCCGCCGGGAGCGAGATCTGGTATGGGTCGCCGACCGCGGCCAGCGGCGGCGAACTCGACGTGGACGCCAACGCCGCCTGCCAGGAACAGCAGGCGCGCCCCGTCGAGAACGTCTTCTGGCCGGACGGCGCGGCCCCGCGCGGCGAGTATCGCGTCACCGTCGACTTCTACCAAGACTGCGACGGCTCCGGCGTCGTCGACTACGAAGTCACCATCAAGGTGGACCGCAGCGTGCTGGACGTCATTAACGGCCGCGTCACTTATGCCGATGCCACCCAGACCCTCCGCACGTTCCGGTATTGAGCGGGACCGGCCGCGTGCGTCATCCGCCCCCGCACGGTATGATGGGGATATTGCCGCCCAAGATACTCCATCGAAAGGGGCTTGCCCGCATGGAACTGCCGGTCAACTATGATGAGGCTCAAGTACCGACCTATACACTCCCCGACCCGTTGCGCCTGACCAACGGCGCGGCCGTGGCAACGGCGGACGGCTGGCGCACGCAGCGCCGCCCTGAAATCCTGGCGTTGTTTGAGCAGCACGTCTACGGCCGCACGCCTGCGACGCCCATCGCGACGCGGACCGAAGTCACGTCCGTGGCGCATGGCGCGCTAAACGGGCAGGCCACACGCAAGGAGATCACGCTGCACTTTGCCGCCGGGCAGGCCAACGCCGCGCTGCACCTGCTGCTCTACCTGCCCGCCGCACAGACCGGCCCGGTCCCGGTCTTTCTGGGGCTGAACTTTGGCGGCAACCACGCCATCCACCCCGACCCCGGCATCACGCTGTCCACGGCCTGGATGCGCGAGCAAGACGGCGTGGTTGACCATCGCGCCACCGCGGCGACCCGTGGCATGAACAACAGCCGTTGGCCGGTGGAGGCCATCCTCGCCCGCGGCTATGGGCTGGCCACCGTCTATTACGGCGACCTGGACCCGGACTTCGACGACGGCTTCGCCAACGGCGTCCATCCCCTTTTCTATACCCCAGGGCAGCAGCGACCCGGCCCCGGCGAATGGGGCGCGATCGGCGCGTGGGCCTGGGGCTTGTCGCGCGCCCTGGATGCGCTGGCGCAGGACGCGGCCGTCGACGCGACCCGGGTCGCCATCCTCGGCCATTCGCGGCTGGGCAAGGCGGCGCTATGGGCGGGCGCGCAAGACCCCCGCTTTGCGCTGGTGATCTCCAACGATTCCGGTTGCGGCGGCGCGGCCATCTTCCGCCGCTGCCTGGGCGAGACCGTCGCCCACATCAACACCCGCTTTCCCCACTGGTTTTGCGCCAACTTCCAGGCCTACAACGGCCACGAAGAGCGCCTGCCCATCGACCAGCACATGCTGATCGCGCTCATCGCGCCCCGCCCCGTCTATGTCGCCAGCGCGGTCGAGGACCTGTGGGCGGATCCGCGCGGCGAGTTCCTGGCCGCATACCACGCCGATCCCGTCTACCGGCTGCTGGGCACGGACGGTCTGCCCGTCGCGGCGATGCCCGGCGTCAACCAGCCGGTCGTGGGGCAGATCGGCTACCACATCCGCACGGGCGGCCACGACGTCACCCGCTACGACTGGGACCGCTTCCTGGACTTCGCCGACCGCCGCCTGTAACCGCGCTGCCCGCAGGATCAACCCTGGAGAAGGGCGGCTCTGCCGCGCCGTGTCAAGCACAAATCTCCTTCATCCGCGCTTCACAAGCTCTTAACATGCTCGGACTATGCTCGAAGTACCGCCGGCGCATTGTAGTGACATCGTAGCAAGCTGGCGTATGCGGAAGAAGGATAGGAGTGATATGCGAAAGTCTCGAATTGTCATCGCGCTCATGCTCGTTCTGATGAGCATCAGCGGCTGTACTGCCGACACCGGCGTGGTGGCCCCGGCCGCCGAAGTGACGGCCGCGCCTGCCGCAGAAACAACGACCGCACCGGCAGCCGCCGCCCCAACCGCAGCGGCGGCCGCCGCCGTCACCACGATTGAACTGGGCGATACCATCACCATCAGCGGGGATGGCGCGGCGGTGAGTGACGCGGGCGTCACGATCACCGCTCCCGGCGCGTACCACATCAGCGGGACCCTGGCCGACGGCATGGTGGAAGTCAACGCCGCCGGCGGCAAGGTCGAGCTTGTGCTGGACGGGGCAACCATCGCCAACGCGGATGGCCCGGCGATTCTCTTCGCCGAAGTCGCGGAGGCGGTCGTCACCCTCGCCGATGGGACCGTCAATGCGTTGACGGATGGCGGCAGCAGCGAGTTTGACGCGGCGCTCTACGCCAATGGGTCTTTGACCATCCAGGGCGGCGGCGCGCTCGATGTGGTCGCCAATAACGCGGAGGGTATCTCCAGCGTGATGCACATCACGATCGACGGCGGCGTCATCCACGTCAAGGCGGTCGAGGATGGCCTGAATGCCAACAACGACAATGTCAGCGTCATCACGATCAACGGCGGCTATCTCTTCATCGAGACGGAGATCGGCGACGGCATTGATTCCAACGGCAAGCTCACCATCAACGGCGGCACGGTCATCGCGCATGGCGCGCTGGCCGACGCCAATGGCGGTCTGGATGCGGACGGCGATGTCACCATCGCGGGCGGAACCGTGATCGCCACCGGCTCACGCCTGTCCACACCGACGGCTAATTCGCCCCAGCAGTCCATCATGGTGTCGTTCGACGCAGCGCAGGACGCCGGCGCGCTCGTTGCCATCCAAACCGCGGGCAATCAAGTCCTCACCTTTGCGCCGGCCATCCCCTATCAGACGCTGCTGTATAGCTCCGACGTCATTGCCGAAGGCGTATCCTATGACGTCTACTCCGGTGGGCAGGCAACCGGCGAGGCGGTGGACGGTCTCTACACGGATGCCGAATACTCCGGCGGCACGCTGGTTTCTACCATCACCACGGACAGCGTCACCAACGCACGGCGCGGCGGCCCGCGCCCGGCTCCGTAAGCGCTTTGTCGGTAGCTCCACAACCACAGCGCCAAACCACGCTAACGCGGCCTGGCGCTGTGCTGTTTGTACCGCCGCCTCGTTGTCTGATCTATTTGCGAACTACATACACGCCCGGCGCGCCGCTCTCCTGCGACCAGAAGCTATCAAAGGCGTACTGGTCCAGGGGAATGGTGCGGCCTTCGATGCACTCGCCCGCGTCGTCGAAGCGAAACATAAAGACATTCTCGCCCGCCAGCCGCTTGCCCGCGCGCTGTGCGGTGATGCGCGCCAGCAGCATGACCGCGTGGTCGTCCGCCAGCAGGACCACCGGCTCGAACGTGACCGTGTTGTCGCTGTGCTGCTTCACCCAGCCCAGCAGGTTGGTCACATAGTCCGTCACCCCGTGATATTCACGGGAGATCGGCCCGTGGCCGGAGACGCGGTAGACCAGCTTCTCGGTGAAGATGCCGTGAATCTTGTCCAGTTCGTTGTCGTTGAACGCTTGCAGCCAGCGCAGGATGCGCTGGGCATTCGGGTGTTGGTCGTTCATCCGGTTCGAGTCCCTCATTTCGACAGGTTGGGGCCGGCATCGGCCCCGGCGGACTGGTTCGTGTGGCGCGAGAATGCATCCAGTATCGCACCGCTGTCAATCCTATCCCAGCGGCCGGGTTTTTGGGGCGCAGTAGCGCGCGGCAGGCGCGTGCGCTATACTGTCGCAAAGAGACCCTAGCCACCCCGTCGCGAGGTCGCCCATGTCCGACGCAGCCGCCACTTCCGGTACAATCCAAACGTTCGCCACCGCCATTGGCGCGGCTATCGGTGGGCCGCCCGGCGCGCTGGCGGGCGGCGTCGTGGGATGGGTCCTCGTTCAGACTCTGCCCACTCTCTATGATGTAGCTGTTGGTGTGGCGGGCAATCTCGCCACTCCTCCCGTCGAACAACTCATACGGCGTGTCCGCCGCGACCCACAGATCAACCACGACCTACAAACCGCGTATCGCGACGCGGTCCGCGCGGCACTGGCGGACATCGGCGGGCGCGAGTGTTTCCCTGATGCCTGGCGCACGGAACGCCCCGTACCCAATGGCGTGGTCTATCCACACACGCCGGGCGGACATCAGCTTTGGCAGCAACAGCCGGAGATGGCCGCACAACTGGCAGCGTTGCTGGCTGGGCTGGACGCGGCCATCGCCGCCGGAACCGCCCTGCCGCTGTCCTTGACGGCAGCGGACGATCTGGCCGATGTGCGCACGCTGCTGGACGCGACAACGCCCGCGGACCTGGCCGCGGCGCTCTACGCCCATCTCATGGAACCGTGCTGGATGGGGCACGGCGGACTCCGGACGGAGTTGGCCCCCTTTGGCGTGGAGCCACACCTGCACATCCATCTGCTGGACCGGACGCTGTTCCACCTGGGTGAGTTGCTCAAACAGCGCACCCCGGCGTGGCGGGCGTTCAACCGGCATCTGCTGGAGGAACTCCACCGCGCGTTGCAGGAACAGGGCGGGGCCAGTCAGGCGATTCTCGCCAAGCTCGACGCGCTGCTGGCGCGACCCGCAACAGGCAACGCGCCGGTTGACGCGCTGGCAGACATGATCGCGGTTAAGTTGGCCGAGCAGGGCGCGCAGATTATGACGCGCCTCGACGACATCCGTGACGGAATCAACGCGGTGCTTGCGTCCAACGCGCGGCTGGAAGAAAGAGCCGCGCGCATCGAGGACAAGGTAGACCGGCTGCGACCTACGCCCGGTTCGGTGCGCGTGGATGTGCCGTCCCGACGCAAGCTGTTTGTCGGGCGCAAGGCGCTGCTCAACCGGATCGTGAAACGGTTGTTGGCGGGCCAGGACGTGGCGCTGTGGGGCGCGGCGGGCATCGGCAAGAGCACGCTGGCCGTGGTGGCAGCGGAATACGCCGACGTGCTGGCCGCGTGTGATGCCAACATTTTGTGGGGCGGGCTGGGTCTACAGCCCGATGCGCTGGGCGTGACCGGACGCTGGGCCACGGCGCTGGGCGTGGACGTGACTGACATCCCCACGGTTGCAGGCCGCAGCCAGGCGGTCAAGAATGCGCTGGGCGGCCGCGCCAGTCTGGTGGTGCTGGACGACGCGTGGGACGGCAAGTTAGCCGGAGAGATGCGTTGCGGCCGCGTCCATCTGCTCACCACGCGCGACCACGATCTGGCGCTGGCCTTTGCGGGCGCGAACGGGGTGCTCGATGTACCCGATTTGACGCCCACGGAAGCATGGAGGCTGATCAAGGAATTAGCGCCCACGGTGTGCAAGACAAACGCCACGGCGGTGCGTGGTCTCCTAAAGGTGGTGGGGTATTTGCCGCTGGCGGTCGAACTGTTGGGCGGTTATCTGGCCCCCAGCGAGCGCGGTGTCTTTGGCGTCCTGGGCAAGGCCGCGCTCGACGAGATGGCCGCCCCACAGCGGCGGCTGGCGCTGGCGCAAGCGCGGTTGGGCGACCTGCGCGGCGGCCCGATCTCGCTGCAGGCGACAATTGAACTGAGCCTGAGCGGGCTGCCGGAACCGGCCACACATGCGTTTTATGCGTTGGGTGCGTTTGCCGCCCAACCCGCGACGTTTGACTTGGCCGCGGCGCTGGCCGTGAGCGGCGCGGACGCCGCGACATTGGCCCGGTTGGTCAACCGCAGCTTGGTCAACGTGCGCGACGGCGAATGGCTGTCGCTGCATCAAGTCATCGTCGAGACTGCCCGCACGCACACACCACGCGCCGCGGTAGAACGCCATCGCGACCACTATCTGGCGCTGGTCAACGCCGACCGCGACGACTGGCAGCGCATCGAGGCGGCATATGACCAGATTCGCCATGCCTGGGTCGCGTTATCCGATGAAGATGACCACATTCATGCGCTTCTCGATGCGTTGGGCAACTATCAGGACCGCCATGGGTTGTGGGCCGAACGGGAGGCGTGGTTGGAGCGTGGACTGCGCCAGGACCGTGCCCGTCGCGACCGCCGCGACGAGGGCATTACCCTCAATAACCTGGGCAACGTGTACCAATTCCAAGGGCGCTGGGACGACGCCATCGCCGCCTACGAGCGGTCCTTAGCCATCAAACGCACCCTGGGCGACCGCCACGGCGAGGGCCAAACCCTCAATAACCTGGGCAGCGTGTACCGCCAACAAGGGCGCTGGGGCGACGCCATCGCCGCCCACGACCAGTCCTTAGCCATCTTCTGCACCCTGGGCGACCGCCACGGCGAGGGCCAAACCCTCACCAACCTGGGCATCGTGTACCAAGTCCAAGGGCGCTGGGACGACGCCATCGCCGCCTTCGAGCGGTCCTTAGCCATCAAACGCACCCTGGGCGACCGCCACGGCGAGGGCATTACCCTCAATAACCTGGGCAACGTGTACCAATTCCAAGGGCGCTGGGACGACGCCATCGCCGCCTACGAGCGGTCCTTAGCCATCAAACGCACCCTGGGCGACCGCCACGGCGAGGGCCAAACCCTCAATAACCTGGGCAGCGTGTACCGCCAACAAGGGCGCTGGGGCGACGCCATCGCCGCCCACGACCAGTCCTTAGCCATCTTCTGCACCCTGGGCGACCGCCACGGCGAGGGCCAAACCCTCACCAACCTGGGCATCGTGTACCAAGTCCAAGGGCGCTGGGACGACGCCATCGCCGCCTTCGAGCGGTCCTTAGCCATCTGCCGCACCCTGGGTAACCGCCACGGCGAGGGCATTACCCTCATCAACCTGGGCATCGTGTACGGCCGTCAAGAACGCTGGGCCGACGCCATTGCCGCCTTCGAGCAGGCCTTAGCCATCTTCCGCACCCTGGGCGACCGCCACGGCGAGGGCCAAACCCTCAATAACCTGGGCGTTCTCTACGAGCGCCAGGGCGACACGGAACGGGCCGCAACGCTCTACGCCGAGGCGTTGAGCAAGCTGCACCCGGACTCGCCGGAGTATCGGAGGCTGGCGGCAGAGCTGCGGGGGGATGCTGCGCCCGGCTCGCCGTGACAGCGACCGTCAGCGCCGCTGCGCCTGCACCCGCGCGGCCAGGTTGGCGAGTTCCTTGCGATAGATCATGCGCGTGACGGGCGGGCTGATGAGCTTGTCCAGCAGCCCCGCCAGACCGGGCGCGGTCTTGCTCCGCGTGGTGATGGTGACGCGCGTGCGGTCGGGCGCGCCGTCCGCCTCGACGGTGAAGGTCGTGTGCACGCCTGCGTCCTGGTCCTCCTCGACCAGCTTGCGCCCCGGCTCCGGCTCAGAAACGACCATGTTCAGGGTGCGCTTGGCCCCATAGACCTCCATATGCACCGTGATGTGCGTCCCCGCGCCCTGCCCGCCTTGCGTGATGACCATCTCCTTGAAGTACGGTTTGGGCAGGATGGCGTTGTGCCCACCCGAATAGTCGGTCAGGATGGCGTAGACCTCGTCCGGTCGCCCCGCCATCACCGCCGACGCCTCAATGTGGCTAAAGCCCATACGACTCCCCTCCTGTTGGGCAAGCTAACTACGATTGGCCCGATTCGCTCCGGTCGTTGGGTCCGCCGCCGCGACCGGGCGCGCCTTACGACGGCAAGGATGGCATGAGCGTCAGCGGAAGTCAAGTGGACCGGCGCGGCTGGCGGATTTGCGCCACTTCGCCGATGGCACAAGTCGGGGTAGACTATTGGCCGCAAGCGCCGCCGGCTGCTTGGCCGCCGCTGATGACTCCGCTACATGCTTCACGCGCCGGAAAGGAAGCCCGTTCGCTGGTCTGCGCCGCGTCAATGATGCGGCTGCGCCCACTGAGCCACGAGGAGGAAACCCATGCCCGGCAAGCCAACCCGTTATCACGCGCCGCTGGCGGCGATGTTGCTGAGCGCGGCCTGTGCAGGCTGCGCCGTGAGCACGCCAACGCCGGTCCCCACCGCCACGCCGACCCCGCTCGCGGCCCCCACGCCCGCGGCGGTGGAACTCCCCACGGTCACCCCCACGACCGCGCCCGCGACGGCTACCGGCCCAGTCGTGGCCGTGGAAGACGCCCCCGCCGTCAACAGCTATCGGCTCCGGGTCCAAACGCAAAGCGAAACCGCCCGCGGGACGGATGTGGTGGAGATCACGGGGGGCTTCATCAAGCAGCCGCGCGCCGAGACAGTGACCGTGACTACCCGGCAAGGCGACCGTACCGAGGAACTCGCCATGATCCAGGTGCACGGCGCGCGGTATATACGTGTGGGCGATCTCTGGGTCACTAGCTCCGGCGGCGACTACAACCTGGCCGAACTGACGCTGATCACCGCCGCGGACAGCGCCGCGCTGGCGCCGCAGATGGCGGCGGTCGGCCCCGACACCGTGGACGACCGCCCCGCGGTCCACTATCGCGGGGGCAAGGAGATCATCCCAGTCGTGGGGCCGGCGGGGGATACCTTGGACGTGAGCCGGCTTGCGGCGGCCCAGCTCGACGTGTGGGTAGATACGGCGCTCCAGGTGGTGAGCCGATTTGTCCTGACGGGCAGCGGCGGCGCGGACGAGCCGGCGCTACGCTTTAGCGTCACCTATGAGTATACCGACTTCAACGCCGACATCGTCGTGATCGACCCGATGATTCCAGCCGTAAGCGTCGCCGCGCCCACCGAGGAGTTTGTCCCGCGCAACGAGTTGGCCGCGCTCTTAGGGTTCAACCTGCTTTTTCCCACCGGGTCCACCGTGGAGGTTGTCGGGACGGCGCTGTACATTGTGGTCAACCCCTACACATTGGACGAAGCGGCCAGCTTCATCGAACTGACCCTACCCGCCAACGGCTATACTTTGCTCTCCAAGACCGGCCCGCTTGATGGGCAGATCGTCTATCTGTTCCAACTGGGCCAGAAGATTGTCAGCGTCGCGCTGGAAGACCTGGGCGACGGGACTACACGCTTCCGGTTTGCCGCCGGCCCTTAACCAATTCTCGCTAGGATAGATGACCATGACTCACTACATTTGTGCCACCTGCGGCACGCAGTTCGCCGCCACGGATGCGCCGCCCGCCCACTGCCCTATCTGCGAAGATGAGCGCCAGTACGTGGGCTGGCAGGGCCAGCAGTGGACCACCCTCGCCGCGCTGCAAGCCGAGCGCCACAACGAGGTCAAAGAGGTCGAGCCGCACCTGACCGGCATCGGCACGCAGCCGTCGTTTGCCATCGGCCAGCGGGCGCTCCTGGTGCAGACGCCGACGGGCAACCTGTAATATAATCCGCTGCAACACGCTTACTGTCGAAAAGGCACGAACTATCCGCCCAACGTTGTTCGCCGTCATAGCTCAGGGTTATATGCACGTTCAGCAGCCGGAAGATTTCGCGCTGCGCCCGCTCTCAGTGAGTCTGGCCTTGCGCCCCGCACCGGGACGGTCGCCCAGGCCATCCACCCCTGCGGCATTGAAGCGCTGGATACGTTCGCGCACCGTCTGCGGATGGCAGCCCAGTTCCTGCGCAATGCACGTGGTCCATGCCCCCGCCCAACTGCGCACGATCATTTGGGCGCGGCGGATCCAGCCGGCGGGGGCATGGCGGCTGGCGGCCAGCTTGCGCAAGGTACGCTCCTCGCGTGCATCCTGTGGCGACCGGGCAAACAACAGCTTGAGCATGAGCATTCTCCTTCAAGTAAGGACCCCATGCCGTTAGTATACCTCCATTGAGGAATGTAGCACTAGGCAATCTGCACAACGACCGATATCGGCAATTCCAGGCGCCGTCGAGGCGCAATTCCGATCATGTTTACGATAGCCGAGGGCAATGACGTTCGACGCGTGTCTCGCTATTACGGTTCGCTAGGAATGGGGCATTCAGGCGCAATAAGCCCGCTGTCCTTTAGCTCCTCCCACAGTCCTCGAGGGATCTGGGTCTCAAGGTAGCGGAGGTTCGTGGCGATCCTGTCGGGCGAACTGCATCCGATTACCAGAGAGGTAATGGCCCGATGCCCCATCGGGAACCGCACTGCCGCGGCCTGTAGAGGCACGTCGTAGCGCTTGCAAAGCGCATCGGCTAACGTTGCCTTCTCAATAATGTCGGGCGGCGCGTCCCGATAGTTATACTTGGCTCCCGGAACGGGCCCGGAAGCGAGAATACCGCTGTTGTAGATGCCCGCCAACAATATGCCGATTCCGCGCTCAGCGCACAAGTCCAGCAGCGGCAGCGCGCCTTGCTCCAAGAGCGTGTAACGACCGGCCAGCATAAAGCAGTCGAAGTCACCGTCACGTATGAAGTCTTGCAGCATCTCCCATCGATTGATGCCGACGCTCACCGCCTTGATGACGCCTTGGCTGCGCAACGAATCGAGCGTCGGGTAGGCTTCGTCAATGGCTTCCCGGTAGTGACTGTCCGGGTCGTGAATGTGCAGGATATCGACACACTCCAGTTGGAGCCGGTCTAGACTTGCCTCCAGGCTGCGCAGCACGCCGTCCCGACTGAAATCAGGGACCGGCTTCTCTCCCGGCTGGACAAGCCAGCCTACCTTGGTCGCAATCGTGAACTGATTGCGGGGAATGCCTGCCAACACCGTACCCATCCGCTGTTCGGACAACCCGGAGCCATAGCGGGGCGCAGTGTCGAACAGCGTCACGCCTGCATCCAGCGCCGTGTGGATGGTGTCCAAAGCCTGGGATTCCGGCACGTCGCGGTAGAGGCCTGCAAGCGGCGCGGCACCCAGGCCAAA
Organism: uncultured Litorilinea sp.; assembly: GCA_964372065.1. Taxonomy (GTDB): domain Bacteria; phylum Chloroflexota; class Anaerolineae; order Caldilineales; family Caldilineaceae; genus QEUY01. The sequence continues at coordinate 1,883 of CAYJQA010000062.1, read as the reverse complement.
TATTGAAACCTTCAAGTCGGTGTTACCAACGGATCGTTGAATCATCTGAGTCGTGACCTTATCTGCCTCTGCCATATTGGCTGCGAATAGCTTGGGGTATGACTGTAGCGCTGGATCCTGAATGCGAGCGTAACCGTCTGTCCCGGCGGCAGCGCTGCTCCGAGGTGCGGGGCGTTCACGCCAACTGGGAGCTGCTCGTGCGTATCCACTGCTTGGAGTATTCTACTTATTCTTCGCGGATAGTGTGTGACTTCACCCAATCCCAATCTACTTCGTATCCGAGACCGGGGCTATCCCAGGGACTTGCGTACCCCTCACTGTCGATTTCGGTGGAAGCGTCACAGATGCCAGGGGGGCTATAGTAGGTCTCAGGAACCAGGCGCTCGAAGTACTTAGAGTTGTAAATGGCACACGCCGCGTGGAGGTGAGCAATAGAACCACCGTGGATAGCGCACATCATGCCGAAACCCTCGCAGACGTGGGCCGTTTTCATTACACCGGTTAGCCCGCCTTTGTAGGCATCCATCGGACCCGTAAGAATGATATCTGCTGCGCCGGCCTGGATCTGCGCCAAGGCATCCCAAGGCCCACCGTGGGTCGCCTCGGCGACAGCGAGCGGAATGTCGAGTTCGGCAGCCAGTCGCGCCAGCACGGTCATATTGAAGTGATCCATCGGCTCTTCGTACCAGTAGTAGTTCGCTTCTTCCAGTTGCCGACCGAACCATACTGCATCTTCGTATAGGTTGAACATGCTTGACGCGTCGTACATCAATACAATGTCGTCACCGACCTTCTGGCGCAAGGCGTGACAGAGCTTTGCATCCTCTTCCAGCCGTCCCCAGGCATGCAGCTTGATTGCCTTGTAGCCTTTGTCCAGACATACGTCGGCCAGAGCCATGTACTCTTCGAGAGAATCGAGCGTGACAGTGCTGGCATAGGCTGATATCTTATCCCGCATCCCACCTAACAATTTGTAGACAGGGGCATTGCTGACTTTGCCGAAGAGGTCCCACAGTGCGCAGTCCACCGGCCCAATCGCGAGCCCCAGCTGAGACGTGCGTAAATTACGCCAGAACTTCTGCCAGATACGCTCCCGGTCGAGGGGGTCTTCGCCGATGAGTTGATATTTAATCTCCTCGACGTTGGCTCCAGCACTGTAGGTAGACATGCCTTCTACACCCTCATCAGTAAGGATACGCAGCAGCGCAGTCCTGGCCGTTGGGCCTGATGGCAATATCCCGTCACGCCAGTGATAGGGGCCGCGCTCCCATTCAACGTGATGAATCTTGACATCTGTGATTTTCATGAGCTTCTCCGAATTATGTGATACCGCTGAGAAATCTGAGTCTAGAGCGCTCGTTCTTGAACAGGGTAAAGCAATGTGGGCGAGACGCTATGTGGACCCCATTGTCAAGACGGTAAAGGGGTCGAAGGCGAAGTCCCGTTCCTCCTTTCCTAAAGAAGCAGTTGTCAAACGTCATGGGCGACGCTGGGCTGGCTGAAATAGACTTCAGCCGGCGCAAGATAGTCCAGACTTGACGGGGACGACGATAGTTGTACTGGTCAACGTAGCGAGCGAGGCCATGCCGGGCTTGTCTCGAGGTGAAACACTCATGCCAATTTGCCCCCCTCATAAAAATCTGCGTTTGACATGCGGACACGAAAGCGGTAAACTCGAATCACCTTCTGAATCCTTCCTAAGAACTGACTCAAGTATAAGACTAGCTCCCTTTTTGCCCAAGCGCTCTTGCTCTATTGCATGACCGATCCAGTCGTGGGACTGCTCCAGTTACCAAACTCTGACGTAATCAATTCCCGTATGGTAATCGAATAGCGATTCCGATCGCTAGTGTAGACGCGAACACTCTTTGATGATCCAGTGC
>CAYJQA010000061.1:5339-14523 GCA_964372065.1 uncultured Litorilinea sp. | reverse complement strand
CCAGTACGGTGACGTACTCGGAGATCCCCATGACCACGCGCATGTCGTGCTCGATGAGCAGCACGGAGATGCCGAGTTCGTCGCGCAGGCGGCGGATGAAACGCGTCATGTCGTCGGTCTCGCGCGGGTTCATGCCGGCCGTCGGTTCATCGAGCAGGAGCAGCGAGGGCTTGCTGGCTAATGCCCGCGCCAATTCCAAGCGTCGTTGGTCGCCATAGGCCAGGTTCTTAGCCAGCAAGTCGCCGCGCCCGCGCAGCCCGGCAAAGTCCAGCAGGCGGCGCGCTTCGTCTTCGGCGGCTTGCTCTTCGTGGCGCGTGCGCCGTGTGCCGAAGATCGCGCCCAGCGGCGTGGCGGTGAGGTGCGGCTCTTGGCCCACCATGATGTTTTCGATGGTGGTCATGTTGCTGAATAAGCGGATGTTCTGGTAGGTGCGGGCGATGCCCAGACGGGTGATCTGGTCGATGGTACGCCCGTTGAGACGGTGGCCGTCAAAGATCATCTCGCCGTCGTCCACATGATAGAACCCCGTCATGCAGTTGAAGAAGGTGCTCTTGCCCGCGCCATTCGGCCCGATCATGCTGACGATCCCGTGGCGCGGGATGGCGAAGTCCGCGATGCTGACGGCGACTAGACCGCCAAAGCGTTTGGTGACATGCTGGGATGTGAAGATGGAGTCTGTCATGGTCAGTCTCCCGCCACCGTGAGTTCGGGCTCGCGCTGCAGTTCGCGGCGTCGCGTGGCCGAGGGCCACAGCCCTTCGGGCCGTTTGAGCATCATAAAGACCAGCAGGATGCCGTAGAGCAGCAGACGGTATTCGGCAAACTCGCGCAGCAGCTCCGGCAGGCCGACCAGCACCAGCGCGCCGACTACGATGCCGGGGATGCTGCCCATGCCGCCGACAATGATCACCGCCAGTACATTGATCGAGATCAGCAGGCTGAAGCTGTGGGGAAAGATGGTTCCCAGTTTGGCGGCAAAGATGGCGCCGGCCAGACCGCCGCTGGCCGCGCTGAGGGCGAAGGCCAACAACTTGGTCATCATCGTGTCGATGCCGACCGCCTTGGCCGCGTCTTCGTCCTCGCGCATGGCCATCCACTGCCGGCCGATGCGCGAGTTGTCCAACCGCACCGAGACGAACAACACCAGTAATGAGGCCGCCAGCAGCAGATAGTAGATCAGTTCGGGCGTGCCCAACACGAGCGGCCCGATATTGGCTTTGGGGACCTGGAGGACGCCCTGCGCACCGCCGGTCCACGGCTTCAGCCAGTCCGACAGCACGACCAAGCGAATGATTTCGCCAAAGCCCAGGGTGGTGATGGCGAGGTAGTCGCCGCGCATGCGCAGCACAGGCAGCGCCAAGATGCCGCTGCTGATCATGGCGGCCACGATGCAGATCGGCAGCGCCAACCAGAAATTCATGTGGGCAATGCCCAGGTTGCCGGTCGACGTGAGCAGACCCATCGCGTACGCGCCGATGGCAAAGTTCGCCACATAGCCCAGGTCCAGCAGACCGGCCAGGCCCACGGCCATATTCAGGCCCAGCGCCATCAGGATATACAGACCGACGTTGTTCATCACTTCGCTGAGATAGGTTCCCAGCACCCAGGGCAGCACCAGCAAAACCAGCCCCATGAGGGTGAAGCCGGTCCCCTGCACGACGCGCCGGCCCGAACCGTCCAGCGCACGATAGCGGCGACCCAGCCGCGCCGCGCCGGCCGCCCAGAAATAGGAGATGGCCGCGCTGGCGACGAACAAGACCGCGGCGGCGGTGGGACGCAGCGCGCCGCCCACCAAAAGGGACCGCGCGGCGGCGGTGCCGAAAAGATCGCGCACGATCTGATTGAGCAACTCGCCCAGCAGGCCGACGATGATGACCGCGGCCATGCTGCGGATGACCGCGCCGCGTGGCCGGTCGGGCAGCAGATCGATCAGCGCGCCGATAGCCGCCAAGCCGATGATGATGGCGGCCATGAGCAGGCTGCCGAGCGCGGGGCCCATGCCCAGCGTGAGGATCTGCGTGAGGGGCGGCGAGAGGCTCACAAACATGTCGCGGATGTCCGGAAAGGCCGAACCGAGCAGAATGAGCACGATCACCGGCACGCTGGCGGCCAGCCCGGCCAGCGCGCCATAGAGAACGCGCGGAAGCACGCCCGCCTGTCCGTGGCTGCCCCGGCTGCCGACCAGGTAGCCGGCCACCAGCGCCGGCCCGTACACCAAGAGTTGGCCCAGGGTCAGCGCGCCGGCGATGATGGAGCGTTCGTTGAACGTTTCGACCATGCCGATCGCCGCGACATAGACGACGACCACACCCGCCAATAGCCCCATGCGCAGCGCGTACCGCCAATCCAGCACGTCTTTAGTTTCCATGCGGGGCCTACGCTTTCTTTTCCGACAGTTTTTCGCCGAGGATGCCCTGGGGCCGGAAGATGAGGATCAGCACCAGCATGGCAAAGGCGAGCATGTCCTTGAGCTGGTTGGTGGCCGGTATGCCCAGGCCACCCAAGATCAAGGCCGGTCCTATCGATTCGATGACCCCTAGAAAGAGGCCGCCCAAGACTGCGCCGGGCACGCTGCCGATGCCGCCGAGGACCGCGGCGGTGAAGGCTTTGATGCCAGGGAAGAAGCCCATATAGAAGTTCACGCCTTGCGGCCGGTACAGCCCGTTGACGACGCCGGCCGCACCGGCCAGCGCGCCGCCAATCGCAAAGGTGAAGACGATCACTTGGTCAATGTTGATGCCCATCAGCGAAGAGACTTCTTTGTTCTCCGAGACGGCGCGCATGGCCTTGCCGATCTTGGTGCTCTCCACCAGCCACTGCAGCGCAAGCATGAGCACGATGGCGGCAAAAAAGACCACGAACTGCACGATTGGGATGGGCGTGCCGAAGATGTCGACCGTGCCCGACAACATGGGGACGGTCGGATACGACTTGAAGGCCGAGCCGTAAAGCCCGCGGAAGGTGTATTGCAGGAAGAACGACGCGCCGATGGCCGTGATTAGCGGCACGAGCCGCGGCGCATTGCGCAGCGGCCGATAGGCCAGCCGCTCCAGCAGGACGGCGATCCCCATGGACACGCCGGCGGCGACGAGCAGCCACAGCAGGATGGAAGGAATGGGGTATTTTTCCAGGAGGCCGTTGTTGGCCGTCCAGGCCGCGACAAAATAGGCTGTGAACGCGCCGGCCATAAACACTTCGCCGTGGGCAAAGTTAATCATGAGCAAGACGCCATAGACCAATGAATAGCCCAGGGCGATGAGTGCATAGATGCTGCCCTGCGCCAGCCCGGAGATGGTCAGACTCTGCCATTGGCTGGCCGTGTAGGAGCCCGTGAGCAGGGTATTGATCGTACCGATGGCGGCCAGGGCAAGAATGACGATGCGGAAGATGTTGAGAACAAGGTCAACCCAGTAGAGCCGTTCCAGATAGGCGCGCAAGCTCCGGAGCGGGCTTGTGGGCTGACGTGTACTTTGCGGCAATGCGGTCATTGTGGACTCTTGTGGGGTGGTAGGTATAGACCAGGGGGAGTTGGCTCCCCCTGGTCTATACAACGCTGCGAGTGACTGTTGGCTACATGACTACCGCCGTGTGCGGGCAGGGATCAACTACTTCGGCCACACCACGGGCGGCGGCCAGTTGCCGTTCAATTCTTCTTCACCGAGCTTGAAGATCGCCAGCGCTTCGCCGGTGGCACAGTCGCCATGCTCACTGCATGCGAGCGTGCCGGTCAGCCCGGGGAAGTCCTTGGTGGCGTTGAGCGCATCGCGAACGGCCTGCTTGCCGATCAGGAGCGTGCCATCCTCGCCGGCTTGCGCCGCCTTCTCGATAGCATTTAACATGATGTTGGTACCGTCGTAGGCATGGGCGTGGTAGCCGCTGGGCGGCGGGCCGCCGGTCTTGGCTTCCCACTTGGACAGCAATTCGGCATACGCGTCACCACCCGACACATACGGGCCGGTCAGGTACATGCCCACGGAGGCGGGGCCGGTGTTCTCCGGGAAGCTATCGACGAAGAGGCCATCGGCGCCGATCAGGATGGTGTTCTCCAGGCCCGGAATCTCCTTGGCCTGAGAGGCAATCAGATCGCCCTCCGGCTCGAAGATCGGGAAGTAGAGGACATCCGGCGGATTAGCGGCCACCTCAGTCAGGATTGGGCGCATGTCCGTATCGCCCACGTTGACCGCGCCCTGGAAAGTCACTTCGCCGCCCAGTTCCGTGAAGCGATCCACGGCCACGGCTTGCAGCCCATCAGCATAGGGGCTGCCGTCGTGGATGGTGGCCAACTTCTTGGCGCTCAACTCGTCGAAGACGAAGTTTGCGGCGACCGCGCCCTGGAAGAGGTCGTTGTGCGCGGTACGGTAGTAGCCGGGCATCCACACGCCATCATTGGCCGGGTCCGGGTCGGTCAGGCGCGGGGAGGTGTTGGAGGCGGAGATCATGCTCAGGCCGGCGGCGCTGACGATGGGCAGCGCGGCAACGGCCTCGCTGGAGCAAGTCGTGCCAATGATGCCAACTACCTGCGGATCTGCCGCAATCTTCTGCGCGGCGGCCTGGCCGCCTTCGGGGCTGCAAAGCGTGTCTTCGCCGACCAGCTCAATATCGTGGCCGAGCAGTTGTCCACCCCGGTCCTCAATCGCAATCTCGACGCTCCCGCGGGAGTCTTCGCCGAGGAAGCCGGTGGCGCCGGAGATCGACAGCAGATAGGCCAGCCGGACCGGCTCGCCTGGCGCGACCTCGACACAGCCGATGGCGTCGGTGCATTCCAGGGCAGTTGCTGCCGCCGGCGCGGCGCCGCCCGCATCAGTGGTTGCCGCGGGAGGCGCTGCGCACCCCGCCGCCAGCATCGCCAGGACCAAAGCCCAGGCCGTAAGCAGTTGGAGTCGTTTCATATTAGGACGTCCTTTGTGTGAATGTGATGGTGGATGGCCAATGACTTGACGACGTAGTGATATGCAATCAGTGAGAGTCACCTAAACGATGCCAACCTCCGCGCGCTGCATGGGGGGATCATATTTCGGCATGTTGACCGGATGCGGACCACCAGCGACCAGCGTGAGGCGATGCCTGATTGGAAGCTCGACCACACTAGGGCTATTGAGTTCACAATTAAACCACCCTTAAGACAGATGAGCAAGTCGCGCGCGCGAGGCTAAGGGTCAATCTCGCGGTGAGGCAACCCGAAATCCTTGCACATTCGCAAGCATTCCCATCATTGGCATCGGCGCGGCGTGCCAGTTCGTTGAGGAGCGGTGGGCTGTGGTATAAAGGCTGTGATATAATTGAGCCTTATGTGCGCCGGGATAGGCTGGGCAGTCCTGGCGTTTGGCAGGGTCCGGTACGCACGGCACAAGGAATCCAATCGCCATGACGATGAATGACGCGGTGAACGACGCAGCGCGCAAGATTGGCATGTATACGAATGCCCTGGTCATCGGTCTGACCGGCAACATTGCCACGGGCAAGAGTACGGTGTTGGAATTTTTCGCCCGGCTGGGGGCGTTCATCATTGACGCCGACAAGCTCTCGCACACCACCATGACCCCCGACGGCCCTGCCTATGCCGCGGTCGTCAAGGAGTTTGGGCCGGGCATCTTGCGCGAGGATGGGACGGTGAACCGGCGCGCGTTGGGCGAGATTGTCTTTTCCGACGCCAACCTGTTGAAGAAGCTGGAGCAAATCGTGCATCCGGCGGTCTTTAACCTGGTGCAGGAACTGGCGGCGCGGGCGCCATCGCCGTTGGTGATTCTGGAGGCCGTCAAGCTGCTGGAGGCTGGGCCGATGGTGTCGCAGTGCGACGAGGTTTGGGTGGTGACGACGACGCCCGAAGTGCAATTGCAGCGGCTGATGGAGCAGCGGGGAATGGACGAGGAGTCCGCACGCCGGCGCATGGGGATGCAGTCGCCCCAGGCAGCCAAGGTCAACCAGGCCGACCGCGTGATCGACAACAGCGGCACGCTGGATGACCTATACGCCCAACTGGAGCGGATCTGGGCGGATCTCAAGGTCAAATATCCTAAGCGAATGGCCCAACTGGCGACCACCGTCTCGTCGTGAACCCCAGCAGGAGAGCAACGTACGCATGCAGGGTCTGAAGCGTTTTTGGGACGACCACCCGGTATTGTCCAATTGGATGTTGCTTGCGGTGGGGATGGTAATTATCCTCTATTTTAGTGCACGGCACGTGGGGTTTTTGCCGAGCCAATGGGCCGCGCTGGTAGGGGCCACGGTGGTGCTGGCAGGGCTATGCGCGTGGATCATCAGTTGGGAATAGCCGGCGACGCACGCCGTTTTGCGGGGGCGATGAACGATGAGCAAGCGTGATTATTACGAGGTATTGGGCGTGGATCGGGGCGCCGACAAAGAGGCGCTCAAGAAAGCCTTTCGCAAGCTCGCACAGAAATATCACCCCGACATCAACAAGACGCCCGAAGCCGAGACGATCTTCAAGGAGGTCAACGAGGCGTATCAGGTGCTCAGCGACGACCAGAAGCGCGCCGCCTATGACCGTTTTGGGCATGAGGGGCTGCAAGGGGTCGGGGCCAACGATTTCAGCGGCGGGTTTGGCGACCTCAGCAGCATCTTTGAGGAGCTTTTCGGCGGGATGGGGACGACGAGCGGGCGCAGCAACCGCCGCCAGCCGCGCGCCGGGGCCGACCTCCGCACCGATATCAAGCTGAGCTTTGAAGAAGCCATCTTTGGCACGGAACGCGAACTGGAGATTCCGCGGCTGGAGATCTGCGACCGCTGTAAGGGGAGCGGGGCCGAGCCGCCCACGTCGCCGGTCGTCTGTTCCACCTGCGGCGGCGCGGGTGAAGTGCGGCGGCGGCAGCAAAGCCCGCTCTTTGGCGCGGTGATCACGGCTACGACGTGCCCGGCCTGCGGCGGCTCCGGCGAGGTCATTCCGTCGCCCTGCACCAAGTGTAACGGCGGCAAGCGCGTGCGCGTCAGCCGCAAACTCAACGTCAAGATCCCCGCCGGGGTTGACGACGGCATGCGCATCCGGCTGGCGGGCGAAGGCGAGGCCGGCCAGTTGGGGGGGCCGCCGGGCAATCTGTATGTGGTGGTAGAGGTTGAGCCGCACCCGTTGTTTGTGCGTGACCAGTTTGACGTGCATCTGGAATACCCGCTCAACATTGCCCAGGCCGCGCTGGGGGCGAAGGTCAATATCCCGACGCTGGAAGGCGGTCAAGAGGAATTGGAGATTCCGGCAGGTACGCAGAGCGGGCGCAAGTTCACGCTGCGCGGGTTGGGCGTGCCGCGGCTGCAACGCAGCGGGCGCGGGGACTTGATCATTACGGCCAAGGTGGTCACGCCGACCAACCTGAACACCGAACAGAAACAACTACTGCGCGACCTGGCCAAGACCTTTGGCGACGCCAACATCGAGCCGCAAAAGGGGCTGTTTAACCGTATCTTTGGCTCGGACTGAGCTGCGGCGGCGGCCACAGCCCACATTGCTGCTCTACGGAGAGCGGAGACGGCGACGACTCCGGTCTCCGCTTTTTATGTCGCGGGGTGGACGGCGGCCGGTCGCGCGGCCGTGCAGAGGAAGGTTGAGGATGGCGAATCACGACGAGTTGCTGGAGATTGCCGTGGTGGTGGATTCCGAGGCGGCCGAGGCCGTGAGCGAGTTGTTCAACCGCTATAACGGCGGCACGTATGAGGACGACTCGGAGGCGGGCGAGGCGAGCGGCGGCGGCGCGGTGATCGAGGCGACCGGGTTTGACGATTTCGAGCAACCCATCGACGGGGTCTTTCGCCTGGTGGTCAAGACCTACGTCAAACCGGGCGCGAGCGGCGAGACCATCCGCCGGCAGATCGAAGAAGGGCTGTGGCGGCTGAGCCTGCTCTATCCCATCCCGGAGCCGCAGATTCGCGTCGTGCGCGAAGAAGACTGGGCGCACGCCTGGAAGCAGTTTTATAAGCCCATGCGGATCGGGCGGCGGGTGGTGCTCAAGCCCAGTTGGGAGCAGTTCGTGGCGGACCCGCACGATCTGGTGGTGGAACTGGACCCAGGGATGGCCTTTGGCACGGGGCTGCACCCGTCGACGCGGCTGTGCGTGACCGCGCTGGAAGACTACGTGCGGCCCGGCGACCGGGTGCTGGACCTGGGGACGGGCAGCGGCGTGCTGGCGATTGTGGCGGCGAAGTTGGGCGCGGCGCAGGTGGTCGCTACGGACATTGACCCGATTGCGGTCGCGGTGGCGGCGGAGAACGTGGCGATCAACGGGCTGGCATTGGCCCCGGTCGGTCCCATCGACGTGCGCCAGGGAAGCGTGCCGGCGGCGATGGCCGGGCAGTTTCAGGTGATCGTCGCCAATATCCTGGCCGAAGTGCTGGTGGGTCTCTTTGAGGGGCGCTATGACAATGTGCCGCTGGCCGAGCCGTTGGCCCCCGGTGGGTATCTGATTCTCGCCGGGATCATCGAAGAGAAAGAGGATATGGTCGCGGTGGCGGCGGTGCAGCAAGGGCTGAAGCTGGTCAACCGGCGGCATGAGACCGATTGGGTGGCGCTAACCGTGCAGCGGCCGCCAGAGGCATGAGCAAAGACATGCAGCGATTCTTTTTGGCGGGCGCGACGCCGGACGCCGATGGGCGGCTGGACCTGACACCTCTGCTTCACCAACTGGCGCATGTCTTGCGGCTTCGGCCCGGTGTGGAGTTGGCGGTGCTGGACAACCAGGGGCACGGCTGGCGCGTGCAACTGGAGGCAATCGACCGGCGCACCGCGGCGGGGCGGGTGATCGCGCCGCTGGAAGATGTGGTCGAACCCAGGGTGCGGGTGGCGCTCTATCAATGCGCGCTCAAGGCGGACAAGCTGGAGTGGGTTTGGCAGAAGGCCACGGAGTTGGGCGCGACGACCTTGACGCCGGTGGTCAGCGTACGGACCATCACCCGCCGCCGCGCCGACCTGGACCGGAAGCGGCCGCGCTGGGAAGCCATCGTGCGCGAGGCGGCGGAGCAGTGTGGCCGCGGGGGGATGCCCGCGGTGCAGCCCGCCGTGGACCTGGCGGACGCGGTGCAGACCGCGGCGGGGCTGCGATTGATGCCCTGGGAGGGCGGGGCGGATGCGCAGCCGGGGCTGCTGGACGCCCTGGCCGCGACGCCGGCGCGCCCCGTGGAGGTGAGCCTGCTGATTGGTCCCGAAGGCGGTCTGACGGACGAAGAGGCGCAGTTGGCGACCG
>CAYJQA010000061.1:0-5329 GCA_964372065.1 uncultured Litorilinea sp. | reverse complement strand
GCCCCTCCGGGGGTTGCCGGCACTACGCGGCGCCTTTGGCGCCGGCGGGGGGGTGGCGGGTGGTGCCGCGGGGGGCGCCCACCCGGCGGGCCGAGACGGCGGCGCTGGCGAGTCTGAGCCTGGTCATGGGGGCGTATGGGGAGCTGGGCGGCGTGGATGTAGGTGCGCCTACAGCCGCCAAGTTTGACGCAGGATAAACTGTGACCGTATAATCGCTATGGAAAACATAGCGACGGCAAGGGCGGCCGTTTGGGCCACGGGAACGACGACGCCGTCACCGAACCGGCCCCACCGCAACCATTGAGGAGAATCGCACATGTCGGCAGGACAGACTGGGACCAACGGCGCGGGCGTCGCGCCGCAGGTGGAGAACGTGATCATCATCGGCAGCGGGCCGTCCGGCTTTACCGCCGGGCTGTATACGGCGCGCGCCAACCTGAAGCCGCTGCTGATCACCGGCAATGATTACGGCGGCCAGGTCAGTATCACCTATGAGGTGGAGAACTACCCCGGCTTTCCGGAGAGCCTAAGCGGGCCGGAGTTGGTCGAGAAGATGAAGCAGCAGGCCGAGAAGTTCGGCACGCGTGTCGAGTTTGACTTTGTGAGCGAGATCGTCACCGACCGCAACCCGTTTGTGGTGCGGACGGCCAGCGGCAAGGAGTTTCTGACCAAGGCGATCATCGCGTGCACGGGCGCGCGGCCGCGCTATCTGGAGATTCCGGGCGAGAAGGAGTACACGGGCCGGGGCGTCAGCTATTGCGCCACCTGTGACGGCTTCTTCTTCCGCGGCAAGGATGTGATCGTGGTGGGTGGCGGCGACAGCGCGGTGGAGGAGGCGCTCTTCCTGACGAAGTACGCCACCCGCGTGCGCGTGCTGCATCGCCGCGACCAGTTGCGCGCCAGCAAGATTCTGCAGGAGCGCGCCTTTGCCAACCCGAAGCTCGAGTTTGTTTGGAACACGGTCGTGACCGAGGTCGTGGGCGAGGCCAACGGCAAGGTGACAGGCGTCAAGACGCAGGACACGCAGACCGGGGCCAAGGGCCAACTCACCACGGACGGCGTCTTTATCTTTGTGGGGCATCTACCCAACAACGAGCTGTTTAAGGGCAAGCTGGAATTGGACGAGGACGGCCACCTGATCGCGGACGCCAAGATGCGGACCAATGTGCCGGGCATCTTTGCCGCGGGCGAGATCATGGACAAGGTCTATAAACAGGTGGCGACGAGCGTGGGGCAGGGATGCGCCGCGGCCATGTCGACCACACGCTGGCTGGAGGAGTTTGAGGCGCAAGGGTATGCGGGGTTCGCGGACCCGCGCGTCTTTCGCCAACCCGCGGGTGTGACGGCGTAAGCAGCGATTGTCATGCTGAACGGAGCGAAGCATCCCGGAGCGGTGGCAGAGGGGATGCAAAGCACATAGCATAGTAACCATCCCGGATGCTCGTGGGCGTCCGGGATGGTCTTTTCTCCAGGCCGGAGCGGCGGCTGTGCTACAATCTTGACCATGAGCGCAGAGAGGGAGCAACCCGCCGGAGTGCCCGCAGCCGCCGGGCTGGCGCGCAGCGCGGGCGTGCTGGCGCTGGGCAGCGCGGCCAGCCGCGTGCTGGGGTTGGTCCGCGAGGTGGTGATCGCGGCGCTCTTCGGCGCGACGGGCGAGGTGAGCGCGTTTCGCGTGGCGAGCCAAGTGCCCGTCCTGCTCTATGATTTCTTGGTGGGAGGGATGCTGAGCGCGGCGCTGGTGCCGGTGTTGAGCCAGACGGTGCATCTGCGCGACCGGCGCGCGTTTGGGCGCTTGGTGAGCGTGCTGGCGACGTGGCTGGGGCTGGCGCTGGCCGTGGCAACGGCGGTGCTGATGGTGGCCGCGCCGCAGGTGGCGGGGCTGCTGGTGGGCGGCTTCCGCGCCGGCGACCCGGCGTTGTTCGACCTGACCGTGCGGCTGATCCGGTGGACTGCGCCGGTGGTATGGCTCCTGAGCATGGCGGGGCTGACGACCGCGGCGCTGTATGCGCTGCAGCGGTTCACTTTTCCCGCGGCCGCCACCGCGATCTACAACCTGGGCATTGTGATCGCCGCGCCGCTCTTGGCGCGGCGGCTGGGCATTGCGGCGCTGGTGGTGGGGGTGCTGGCCGGGGCGGTGGCGCAGTTGGCCGTGATGCTCTTTGACCTGCGGCGGGCCGGGGTGTCGATTACGCCGCGCCTGGAGTGGCGGCATCCGGCGTTGGCACAGATCGCCCGGCTCTATGCGCCTATCGCTGCAGGGCTGGTGGTCACGCTCTTCCAGGTGGGGCTGGACCGGCGGCTGGCGAGCGCCACGGGCAGCCAGAGCATCGCCTGGATGGCGAACGCCACGACGCTGCAACAGATGCCGTTGGGTCTGATCAGCGTGGCGATCTCGCTGGCCGCCCTGCCGCGCTTGAGCCAGTTTGTCGCGGCGGGCGACGAGGCGGCCTATCGCGCTACGTTGGGCCGCGGGCTGCGGATGGTGCTGTTGCTGATGATTCCCGCGGCGGCGTTCTTGTGGACGCTGGGCGAGCCGCTGACCCGGCTGCTGTTTGAGCGCGGCCGGTTCGCGGCGGCGGACACGACCCATGTGGTCGCCGCGCTGAATGTCTATGTGCTGGGGATGCTCTTCGCTGCGGTGGATTACCCGCTGAATTTCGCGTTTTATGCCCGTAACAACACATGGCTGCCGGCGCTGGTCGGCGTGATCAGCGTGGGCGTCTATGTAGTTGTCGCGCTGGCGCTGGTACAGCCGCTGGGCTATCTGGGGCTGGTCTGGGCCGACACCGCGAAACAGGCCGGGCATGCGCTGCTCATGGCCGGGCTGATCGGCCGCGCGGGCGGGGTGGAGTGGCGCAGTCTGGCCCGCGGCGTGCGCGGGATCGCGTTGGCCGGGGCCGGGTTGGGTGGGACCGCGTGGGCCATCGCCCAGGGTGTGGCGTGGGGCCTGCCCGGCGGGACGCTGCGCGACCTGGTCGTGCTGGCCGGGGCGGGCGGCGGCGGGCTGCTGGTCTGCGGGCTACTGCTGCGGGTGGCGGGGGTTACGGAGGTGGACGCGCTGCTGGCCGCGCTGCGCCAACGGCTGCGCCGGTCCCCGGCTAAGACGGCAGCGCATGAACAGCCGGAGTTGTGACGCGCAGTTTGGTCCGGCTCTGGAGCGCGCAGTATAATGGGTGCTTGGGGTCGCGCCGGCAAGGAGCCGGGCGCATCACACAGAGCGAGCAGGCAGGGAGAGAACGAGCATGGCGAGTAATCGACCGCGTACACGGCGCACTTCGACCCGGCGCACGACGAACGTCGTGCAGGTCGCCGCGGCGACGCCGGAACCGGAAACCGGCCCCGCCAAGACGTTGGACTGGCAGGCCGAATACGCCTATGTGTTCAGGGATTTACGGCAGTTGGGGATCGTGTCGGTGACGATCTTCGCGGTGCTGCTGCTCGCCGGGTGGCTGCTGTAGCCTAGCCACGGCGCACCGGCGCGATACGGCCCGGCGAGACGAGCAGCAAGCCGGGCGGCGACGCAATCCAGCGGACCAGCACGTGCAGGATCCAACACAGCCAGAAGTTGTGGGTGTAGAAGAACAGGATGCTGGTGGTTAGCAGCGTCGCTAGTTGGATGACCAAGTGCGCCAGGTCGCGCCGCGCCCATAACACTTCAACTAGAATGATGCCCGCCGCGCCCCAGATGGCCCAGTAGCCGGGCAGCGCGGGCGGTGTAGGCAGGGTGAGGAGCGTTTCGTGCAGCCCACCGCGCAGAAACGCCCAGTGGAACTGCTCGATCCCGCTCCACAGGGCCAGGCCGGCAAAGATCCGCCAGCCCGGACGGGTCAAGACGCCGAGGAAGCGGCGGGGGCCGGTCATGTCGGCGGGGTCGCCCAGGTCAACCACGGCGCGCACAAAGACCAACAGCGCGGTCACGCCAAAGAGTAGCCCCAACCCCAACCCAAGACTCGCCAACCAATCGATGTTGGCCAGACCCAGGAGTCGCGGCGAGAGTCCCCCGGCGAGCAGCCCCAGATAGGGAATGAGCAGCCAGTGAGCAAACCACACGCGGCCGCGCCAGAGTGGGGAGATGTAGTCTTGGAGCGAGAGCACCAGCGCGGTGGTGAGTAGGCCGACCGCCAGCCAGAAGAGCGGCGCAGTAGGGGTGAATTGTGCGGCCAGCCAGGTTAAGGTCATGCGTACGTTTGGTAGGTCCTAGCGATGTGCGCGGCCGGTGGGCCGCGCCGGTGTGTGTGGAAAGATTGTAGCAGATTCTCGACGACCGGCAAGCCGGGCGGGGTAGGGCGGCATGAACTCAGTGCGCATACTGTTGTTGCTGACGATCATAGTGCTGTTGGCGCTGACGCGCGGGAAGCACGTCTGGCGGCAACTGCGCCGCGCCTGGGCGCGCCGCGATTATGTGCTGAAAGTGCTGGTGTCGGTCTTGGGCATCTATTTTCTCTATGGCCTTTATGGGATGTATCAACGGGGGATGCTGGATTGGCTGTTGAAATGACGGTGGATGCGATTACGCTGGACGCGATCGAGGCGACGCGCGCCCGGCTGGACGGTTTGATTGTAGAGACGCCGGTGTGGCGCTGGCAGGCCGACGATCTGAACGCGATCGTGGGCGCCGAGACCGCGGTGATGCTGAAGCTGGAGCTGTTTCAGCATACGGGGTCGTTCAAGCCGCGCGGCGCGCTCAATGTGATGTTGGGCCTGGACGCCGCCGCGTTGGCCCGCGGCGTGACCGCGGTGAGCGCGGGCAACCATGCCATCGCCGTGGCCTTTGCGGCGCGCCATCTGGGCACGACGGCCAAGGTGGTCATGCCCGCCACCGCCAATCCGTACCGGGTGGCGGCCTGTCGCGCATATGGCGGCGAGGTGGTGTTGGTGGAGAACGTCAACGTGGCGTTCGCACGCGTGGAACAGATTCGGGCCGAAGAGGGGCGTACCCTGGTGCATCCCTTTGAGGGGCCGCTGACGGTGTTGGGAACGGCGACCGTGGGGCTGGAGTATTGCCGGCAGGCGGGCGAACTGGACGCGGTGATCGTGCCGGTGGGCGGCGGCGGGTTGATCGCGGGCATGGCCGCGGCTATCAAGCAACTGCAACCGCAGTGCCGGGTGATCGGCGTGGAGCCGGTGGGCGCGGATTCGCTGGCGCGCAGCTTGGCGGCGGGGTCGCCGCAGCGCCTCGAGCGTGTGCAGACGATTGCCGACAGCCTGGGATCGCCCCTTGCCACGCCGTTTACCTTTGGCGTGTGCCAACGCTATGTGGACGAAGTGGTCCTGCTGGAAGACGACGACTTCCGCCGGGGCATGGCGCTGTTGTTCCGCAGCATGAAGC
>CAYJQA010000060.1:6673-14575 GCA_964372065.1 uncultured Litorilinea sp. | reverse complement strand
CCGCAGACCTGGCCGGCCGCCGAACGCATCCTGGTCTGCATCAGTCCCAGCCCGCTGGCCATCCGGCTGGTGCGCGCCGCCCGGCGCATGGCGACCGGCTTCCGCGCCGAGTGGATTGTGGCCTACGTGGAGACGTCGACGCAACTGCGCCTGCCCGAGGCCGCCCACGACCGGGTGGTCCGGACGTTGCGCCTGGCCGAGCAGTTGGGCGCGGAGACAGTGACCCTGAGCGGCCAAAATGTCAGCGACGAGATCTTGACCTATGCCCGCGCCCGCAATGTCACGCGCATCATTGTCGGCAAGCCGACGCACCCGCGCTGGCGTGATCTGCTGTTTGGCTCCATGCTCGATGCGCTCGTGCGGGGCAGCGGCCAGATCGACGTCCACGTCATCAGCGGCGAGCCGGAGGAGACGCCCACCGTCGCGCGCCCCACGCTGGCACGCACCAGCGCGTGGACAGCCTATGCTTTAGCGTTCGCGGTGGTCGTCGCCATCACGCTCGTCTGCTTACTGGCGCCGCCCTTCTTCGCCGAAGCCAATCTGATCATGCTCTATCTGCTCGGCGTGGTACTGGTGGCGGCGCGTCTGGGGCGTGGTCCCTCCGTCCTGGCTTCGCTTCTGAGTGTGGCCGCCTTTGACTTTTTCTTTGTATTGCCCTACCTGACCTTTGCCGTCTCCGATACCCAATACGTGATCACGTTCGCGGTCATGCTGACCGTCGCGCTCGTCATCAGCACCTTGACAACGCGCTTGGGCCTGCAGGCCAGGGCCGCCCGTGAGCGCGAACAGCGGACCGCCGCACTCTATGCCCTCAGTCGCGATCTCGCCAGCACGCGCGGCACGATTCCGCTGCTGGAGGCGGCCACGCGCCATGCCGGCGATCTCTTTCACGGCCAGGTGAGCGCCTTCCTGCTGGACCCCGCCGGGAAGTTGAGCTTGGTGGCTGCCTATCCGGCCCAATCCGAATCGGACACGGCCGAGCAGGGGGTGGCCCAGTGGGCGTATGACCACGGGCAGATGGCGGGCCTGGGCTCCGACACGCTGCCGGGCGCGCGCGCGCTTTACGTGCCGCTGGTGGCGGCCCAGGGCGCGGTGGGGGTGCTGGGCATCCGCCCGGCGGACGCCCGCACGATCCAGGCGCCGGAACAAATGCATCTTTTGGAGACCTTTGCCAATCAGACGGCCGTGGCGGTGGAGCGGACGCGTCTGGCTGAGGACGCGGAGCGCAGACAGGTCCAGATCGAAACCGAGCGCCTACGCAGTACCCTCCTCAGCTCCGTCTCCCATGACCTGCGTACGCCGCTGGCTTCGATTACGGGAGCGGCCAGCAGCCTGGCCGAGGACGGCGAGGCGCTCACCCCGGCGCTCCGCCGCGACCTGGCCCAGACGGTCTACGAAGAGGCGACTCGCCTCAATCGCCTGGTGGGCAATTTGCTTGACATGACTCGCCTGGAATCGGATACGGTGCAACTCCGGCGCGAGTGGCAGTCGTTGGAAGAGGTGATCGGCGGGGCGTTGGCGCGGCTCGACCCGCTGCTCGACGGGCGTCCGGTGGCGGTGGAGTTGCCGCCCGACCTGCCCCTCGTGCAGTTCGATATCGTGTTGGTCGAGCAGTTGCTGATCAACCTGGTGGAAAATGCGGTCAAATACTCCCCGCCCGACAGCCCGATCGCCATCCGCGCTACGCAGACTGGGGCCACGCTCCTGGTCGAGGTGGCGGACCGTGGCCCCGGCATCCCGCCGGGCGACGAAGACCGCATCTTCGACAAGTTTTATCGGGGCCAAGGCGAGGAGCCCAAGCGGGGGGCCGGACTGGGGCTAGCCATCTGCCGGGCGATTGTCGAAGCCCATGGTGGGCGCATCTGGGTAGCGCCCCGGCCTGGCGGCGGGAGCCTCTTTTGCTTTACGCTGCCGGTAGAGGGCGAGGCGCCGGTGATGGACATGGACAAGGTTACGCCGCCGGGTAGAAGCGGCTGACAAGGACGATCCAATGGCCGAGACATGCCCGCTCATCCTGGTGATTGAAGACGAGCCGCAGATCCACCGCTTTTTGCGCGCCACCCTGCCCAGCCACGGTTACCGCCTGATCGAGGCGACGACGGGCCAGGCGGGTCTGATCGCGGTGGGCGAGCAGCAGCCCGATCTGATCATCCTCGATCTGGGTCTGCCGGATATGGACGGGCTGGAGGTCACGCGCCGCCTGCGGGCCTGGTCGGCGACGCCGATCCTGGTGCTGTCGGCGCGCGGCCAGGAACAGGACAAAGTAGCCGCCCTGGACCTGGGCGCGGACGACTACCTGACCAAGCCGTTTGGGGTGGCCGAACTGCTGGCGCGCATCCGCGTGGCGCTGCGCCATGCCGCGCAGGTGGACAGCGGCCAGGAGTCGCCGGTCTTCAGCAGCGGCCATTTGCGGGTCGACCTCGTGCGCCAGCAGGTCTTTGTCGACGAGGAAGAGGTACATCTGACCGTCACCGAGTACAAACTGCTGGCACTCCTGGTGCGCCATGCGGGAAAGGTGCTGACGCATCAGCAGTTGCTGCGTGAGGTATGGGGACCGGGGTATGGCGCCGAATCCCACTACCTACGCATCTACATGGGCCAACTGCGTCACAAGTTGGAGCAGGACCCGGCGCGGCCGCGTCTCCTGCGTACCGAGACGGGCGTCGGCTACCGTCTGCTGGTCGAATAGGCCGGGCAGCGGATTGTCCGGCCTGTCGTTTGCGCGTTTCTTGACAGTTTCTTGATGTCTTTGCCGGAAATTTTGACCCTATCTTGATTCCGGGCAAGTTATACTCGCCTGTAGTCGCTTGACACGAGACCACCGCCGACACGGGAGCGGGGGTCAGCGTGAGGCCCAGAATGCGCTAAATGGAAGTCCCATCTTCTGACACGCTGCCTCTTCCGCCGCTCCGTCCCAGCCCGCGTTCACTAGGTGATGGTTGAGAATGGATTCCACGGTTGATTCAGGGATAGTGCAAACACCGCCGGCGACAGAACAACCTCTACGCTGGCGTTCCTACCTCGGGAGTATCGGCATGGTCGTGCTGGTGACCTTGGTGGGGTTACTGGTCCATTTCTTTCTCAATCCGACCAACGTGATCATGCTCTATCTGCTGGGCATCGTGCTCATTGCCCGGCGCTGGGGGCAGGGGCCGTCGACCGTGGGGGCCCTGTTGAGCGTCCTAGCCTTTGATGTCTTTTTTGTTCCCCCTACCTGACGCTGGCTGTCGCCGATGCCGAATACCTCATAACGTTCGTGGGCCTGTTGGTCGTGGGTCTGACGATCAGCACCCTCACGGCCCAGGCGCGTAGCCAAGCGCACACGGCGCGGCATCGGGAGACCCAGGTCACTGCCTCCTACGAGTTGAGCCGCAAGTTGGCTGCCGTGCATCAGACGGATGAGATCCTCCAGGCGGTGATCAGCCATGCGAGCCAGACCTTTGATGCCGAAATAGCCGTGTTTCTACCTGGCGCAGCAGGATTGGCCCTCCGGTTAGCCAGCGGCCAGTACCACGTTGAGCTGGACGAAGGGGCCGCCGCCGCCCAGGTCTTTCAACACCAGCCCTTCATCCAGCCGGCGCCGGCGGATTACATCTGTCTCCAGACGGCGCGCCACACGCTGGGCGTGTTGGGCGTCAAGCGGCGGGGGCCAGGGACGTGGCTGCCGGAACAGCGGCGTCTGCTCGAGTCATTTGCCAGCCAGACAGCGCTCGCCCTAGAGCGCGCCCAGTTGGTCGAGCAGACCTATCAGATGGAGCTATGGCAGGCACGCGAGCGGCTCTACACGGCGTTGCTCAACTCCATCTCCCATGACCTACGCACCCCCCTGGCTTCGATTACGGGTGTGCTCAGCACGTTGCGGGAAAATCAGACATCGCTCTCGGCAGAGGGCCAGGTCGACCTGTTGGAGACCGCGTGGGAGGAGGCCAAGCGCCTCAACCGGCTGGTGGGCAACCTGCTCGACATGTCGCGCCTGGAGGCGGGGGCATTGACCATCCGGCGCGAAGCCTACGAGGTGCAGGACCTGCTCGGCGTGACCCTAGCCGAGTTGGGCGAGCGCTTGCGCGAGATCGCCCATTGACGCTGGATGTCCCGGCTGATCTACCGATGGTCGCGATGGACCTGCTGCTCATGGTGCAGGTTCTGGCCAATCTGCTGGATAACGCCGTCAAGTATTCACCGCCAGGGACACCGCTCACCATCACGGCGCGCGCCTGGGAGCGCAACCTTGAGCTCGCCGTGGCCGACCGGGGCATAGGTATCCCGGAGACAGACCTCACGCAGGTCTTCGAGAAGTTCTACCGCGTCCCCCGCCCTGACGACGCCGGCGGAACCGGCTTGGGTCTGTCGGTCAGCAAGGGGATTGTCGAGGCGCACGGCGGGCGCATCTGGGCCGAATGCCGGCCGGGCGGGGGCACGGTGATCACGGTGGCCTTGCCCCTCGACAACCAGGCAGCCCCGAGCGAGCCCCATGCCGAGAAAGGCTAACGGAGGGCGAGCCATGACCGAACAGAAGCTCCACATTTTGGTCGTCGACGACGAGAAGGCCATCCGGCATTTTCTCAATACCTCACTGACCGCCCAACAGTATGTAGTTCACGAGGCGCGTACGGGCCACGAGGCATTGGCCGCGGTCCTGGCGGGTCAGCCCGACGTGATGATTCTGGACCTGGGCCTGCCCGACATGGACGGCACCGACGTGGTGCGCCAACTGCGGGTGTGGACCCAGTTGCCGATCATCATTCTGTCGGTGCGTGAGCATGAGCAAGACAAGATCGCGGCGCTCGATGCCGGCGCCGACGATTATCTCACCAAACCGTTTGGCGTAGGTGAGTTAAGCGCCCGTCTGCGCGCAACCCTCCGCCGCACCACATCGGCGGGCGGTGAGCCGCGCTTTCAAACCGGCGAGTTGGTAGTGGACTTTACCCGACGGGTCGTGCAGCGGGCCGGGCAAGAGATGCAGTTGACGCCGACGGAGTATGACCTCCTGAGTGAGTTGGCCGCCCATGCCGGCAAGGTGTTGACCCACCGCCACTTGCTGCACAAGGTCTGGGGCGCTGAATACACCAGTGACACGCACCTGCTGCGGGTCAATATCAGCAACCTGCGGCGCAAGATCGAGACGGATGCCACCCGCCCGCGCTATGTCCTGACTGAGCCGGGCGTGGGCTACCGGCTCCAGGTCGAGGGCTAGCAGACAAGGACTGGATACAGAGAGTTTCCGATGTCGCACTATACACATTCACCCACCACCGAGGAGCAACCAGGGCTGCATCGGGTGCATGACGAGCTGCCCCGCCACCGGTGGCGCACTTGGCTGATTGGCCGGCCACTGGCCACCGCCGATGCTCCTCACCAGACCATCGGCAAAACCGTGGGGCTGGCGGTCTTCGCCTCCGATGCCCTCTCCTCGACCGCCTATGCCACCCAAGAGATCCTGATCATATTGGCGGCGGCCGGCGCGGCGGCGTTGGGCTATGCCTTTCCCATCTCGATTGTCATTGTGACCCTCATGGCCATCGTCACCCTCTCCTATCAGCAGACCATCCACGCCTACCCGGGCGGTGGGGGCGCCTATATTGTGGCGCGCGACAATCTGGGCGAGCTGCCGGCCCAGATTGCGGGGGCGGCGTTGCTCACCGACTACGTCCTGACCGTCGCCGTCTCCATCTCCTCCGGCGTTGCCCAACTTACCTCCGCATTCCCGGCTCTACATAGTGGACGGGTTGCGATCGCAGTCCTCATGGTCGGCTTCATCATGTTGGTCAACCTGCGGGGAGTCAAGGAGTCGGGCACGACCTTTGCCATCCCGACTTACTTCTTTGTGGCCATGATGTTTGTCACCGTTGGCGCCGGCTTTGTACGGCTGCTCACGGGGACGCTGGGGACGGTCGTAGAGCCGCCACCGTTGCACGTCGAGGAGACAGTGGCGCTCTCGCTCTTTCTGCTGCTCCATGCATTCTCCAGCGGCACAACCGCGCTCACGGGGATCGAAGCCATCTCCAACGGCGTCACGGCCTTCCGCGAGCCACGCAGCCGTAACGCCGCCGTCACGCTGATCTGGATGGCCCTGATCCTGGGGACGCTCTTTTTGGGCATCACCTACTTGGCGACGCAAATACACGCCATCCCCTCCGAGGCCGAGACCGTGATCTCGCAACTGACGCGCACCGCTTTTGGCGGCAGAAACCTGCTTTACCTGGGGACAATCGGCGCCACTACGTTGATTCTAATCATGGCGGCCAATACGGCCTTTGCCGACTTCCCTCGACTGAGCGCGCTCCAGGCGGGCGACGGCTTCCTGCCCCGCCAGCTTACCTACCGCGGTAGCCGGCTGGTCTACAGCCGGGGCATCCTGGCTCTGTCGGTGTTGGCCTGTCTCTTGATCATCGGCTTTCAGGCCAGCGTCACCGCCTTGATCCCCCTCTATGCCATTGGCGTCTTCCTGTCGTTTACGCTGTCGCAGATAGGCATGGCGCGGCGCTGGTGGAAGATCGGCCATCTGGCGCCGGGAACTGTCGTCGAGGAGCGCGGCTCAACACTCAAATACCAGCCGGGTTGGCAACTCAAGATGGGCATCAATGGCTTTGGTGGCGTCTGTACGATGATCGTGATGATGATCTTTGCCATGACCAAGTTTCAGACCGGCGCCTGGATTGTGCTGATTATCCTGCCCGTGCTGGTGGTGATCTTCGAGGGCATCCACCAACACTACCGCCGACTGGCCCAACGCCTGTCGATTCAAGAATTTCGGGCGCCGGTCCCCATCCGGCGCCATCGAGTCATTATGCCGATCGGCGGGGTGCACCAGGGCACGCTCGCAGCCCTACGCTATGCACACACTCTCTCACACGATGTGACGGCGGTCCATGTCTCAATCGACCCCGAACAGGCGACGGCGCTGCGGCACAAGTGGACCCTATGGGGCGGCGGCACGCGGTTGGTGATCCTGGAGTCGCCCTACCGACTGATGCTCGAGCCGCTGCTGGACTACATCGAAGAGATATTGGAGGCGCAGGAGGCGAATGAGATCATGACAATCGTGGTGCCGCGCTTTGTGCCGCGCCGCTGGTGGCAAAATGCACTCCATGCGCAGACGGCGGTCTGGCTGCAGCTGGCGCTGCTCTTCCGCCCCGGCATCGTGATCACCGATGTCCCGTATCTGGTGGACGCACCCCAACCGGAGGAGAGGAAGTAGTTCAGCGAGCAGCCTACAGACAGGGCGACTGCTCCCTCCGCCTAGATCTGTGCAGCGCTCACCTAGGGCGTGTTGACATTTTCATTCGCATCAGGAGGTGACTGTCACTTCAGAAAGTGACAGTCACCTGTCTACGAAGCGCAACCGTGTTCCCGCGCGGCAGTAGGATCTGTCCCTGGCGCACCACGGCGGCCAGCACGCAGGCCGCCGGCCGATCCAGCTCGCGGACTGCCCGGTGCGCGGCCGTCGCCGTCGGATGTACCCGCTTCTCCACCAGCGGCGGTATCCTTACCGCCGTTGCACACCGACCGGACGGCGGTTAGAAAACCGCCGCTACGATCTGCCCCCAGCGTGAACTGCACCCGTCGTCGCGTCCGGGCTTGACAGCCGGGCCGCGGGGCGGTACGCTAACGTTAGCTAATGTTAGCTAACGTGTGTCTAAAGGAGAAGCGCCCATGTCAGCTCACCGCCCTAAGGTCGCCCTGGTCGACGCCACCGAAGCGAAGAACCGCTTTGGCGCGCTGATCAAGCGCGCCTACGAACACGAAGAGCACCTGATTGTGCGCCGCGGCGGGCTGCCGGTGGTCGCCATCATCCCGGTGCAGGATTATGAGCAGTTGGTCAGCGCGGCGGCGCAGGGCGAAGCCGCGGCCCCGGAAGTGGCGGCGGCCGTTAGCGCGGCCCCCGCACCGGTCCGGCGGGGG
>CAYJQA010000060.1:0-6663 GCA_964372065.1 uncultured Litorilinea sp. | reverse complement strand
GGGGCTACGCGGCGCCCCGGGTGGGGGGGGGGGGGTTGCGGGGGCCCCCCCCACGGGTCCGGCTGCGTGACTTCCTGGCCGCGGCGCATGGCCCGCAGCCCGCCGCGCCCCTAGCGGCGGTCGAGCAAGATGTCGATGCGGCGGTCAAGGCCGTGCGGCAGGCTGCCCGCCGGGGTCCTGTCCCGGCCGCGCCCCTCACCACCCGCACGGCAGGCCGACGTGCTGCGCGTCGTCGTTGATACCAATGTGCTGGTCAGTGCGCTCATCAGCCCGCAGGGCGCGGCGGCGCGGCTACTCGCGCACCCCGTGCCCTACACGCTGGTGCTGAGCACGGCCATCCTCGACGAATTGGAGCGCGTGCTGCGCTATCCGCGGCTGGCGCGGCGCTATCACATCACGCCTACCCTCGCCCGCGACTATGTGGCGGTATTGGCGACCACCGCGCTGCTGGTGGGGGTGGACCCGACCCACAGCGCGGCGGCGCGCGGCGCTGCGCCCGACCCCGACGACGATAAGTTTCTAGCCTGTGCGCTGGCCGCGGACGCCGATACGGTGGTCTCGCGGGACATCCATCTGCGCGGGTTGGGCGAGTTCAGCGGGATCCCCATCGTCACGCCGGAGCAACTGCTCGCCTTTTTGGACGCACAAGCCGAACCCCGCGGTTGAGCGGGCGGCGATCCGCCGGGCGCGCCGCCGCGGGTGTCCCGCAGTACACCGCAGTACACCTGAACACACAGATGTACGCTCTTACGCACATCGGCATACCGATGTACGCTCATGTACACAAGCGTACACCCCCCTTGCACAGAACTGGCCGGCGTAGGGTGCATTGCATAGTGGGGGCGACGCAGGTGACAGTCACCTCGGCAGGTGACTGTCACCTACCGTGCGGGCAAAACTCGCCCCAAGCCTGAAATACGCCCGCGGCGTAGGGGCGTTTGCCATTGCGCCCAAGCGGGGTCATGGCGGTCCGGCGGTTGGAAAACCGCCGCTACGATTCCCGGCGTTCATGGACGCCGCGCGAGGCGGCGGCGCGGTGTCCACATGGACACCGCGGTACGCTGCGGTATGTTAGGGTGTGCTTAGGTGTGTAAATGTGTACACGAGTGTACTTGGGTGTACACGGCGACGGCGGCGGGCGGCGGCGCGCCGCAGGCCCCCCTCCCCCACTACACGCCCAGGGTGCGCTGGGCGACGGGCTGGGCGGGCAGGCTGTGCTGCCCCGTCTCCACTTGGTCGAGCGCATAGCTCAGCAGATAGCGCACCAGCTCGTTGACGCCCACCTGCTCGCGACCGGCCACCGCGCCGATGCGGTCGATCAGCGCGGGCGTGAGCAGATAGGTTTTGCGCTGGAGCTTGGCCTCTTTTTCAGGCGCGGCGGGCGTGGCGATGACCTGGTCGCGCCAGCCCGCGGGCGGCGCGGTCTCGGCGTCCAGTTTGTGGCTGATGGCGTTCTTACGCTTGGGCACGGCTGAGCACCTCCTGGGCCAGGTGGCGATAGGCCTCGGCCCCCTTGCTGTCGGGTTCGTACTCGCCCACGCTTACGCCGTCCAGCGGCGCTTCGGCGATGCGCACGTTGACCGGGATGGGCGTGGTAAAGACCAACTCGCCAAAGCGTTTGCGCGCCGTCTCTTCGACCGAGAGCGTGAGCGAGTTGCGCACGTCGTACATGGTCAGCACGATGCCGAGGATGCGCAGCCCCGGGTTGATCTCCTTGACCTGGTCGATGATCTCCAGCAGTTGGTCGATGGCCTTGTAGGCGTAGACCTGGCACTGGAGCGGGACCAGCACCGAATCGGCGGCGACCAGGGTGTTGACGGTGAAGAAGCCCAGGCTGGGCGGGCCGTCGATGAGGACGTAGTCATAGGCCCCCAGCAGCGGGCGCAGCGCCTTTTTGAGTTTGGTGTTGCGGTCGACGGCGGCCAGGAACTGGAGTTCGGCCCCGGCCAGGTCCAGGTCGGCGGGGATGAGGTCCAGGTTGGGACGGTGGCGGATGACGCTCTGTTTGGCCTGGGCGGGGTCCAGCATGGCGGTGTAGAGGGTGGGCCGCGTCTCGGCGGGGTCCAGCCCCCAGCCGGAGGTCAGGTTGCTCTGCGGGTCGCAGTCGACGACCAGCGTGCGCCGGCGGGCGCGGGCCAGCTCGGCGCCCAGGTTTTGGGTCAAGGAAGTCTTGCCGACGCCGCCCTTTTGGGACGCGACGGCGATCACATGGGTCATGGTGTGTACCCGCTCGCGTGGCTGTGGATTCGTGTACACAAGTGTACACCAGAGGTGTGCAAGCGGCAAGCGGGCCTGGGGTGAGGGGCGTATTTCAGGCTGGGGGCGAGTTTTGTCCGCACGGGAGGTGACAGTCACCGCGGCAGGTGACTGTCACCTGCGTCGCCCCCACGTGAAATGCCCCCTGGGGCGAGGGTGCGTCCCACATTTTTGGAAAAGGATAGCAGGGGCGTGGCGGCGGTTTCCGGGAGCCTCTGGGCGCGCCGGCGCGTACCGGCCCCAACGGCGGTTGAAAACCGCCACTACGAAACCGGGGTGTGGGCCGCGCAGCGCGGGTTAGCGGAGGCCCTGGTTCAATATCTGGAGGAAAAGAGCAGGGGAGACCACGGCAATCCCGCGGAAGACGCCTACGGCTTGCACCTTGGCGTCGCCGCTGACAATGTACGCGGCGTCGCCGGCTACGGCGCACTCGAAGAGCTTATTATCGTCGCGGTCCTGCGGGATGACATCGAGGCGCTCGCCGAGATCCACCAAGACGGCGGTCGCGGCCAGGTCGTCGATCACAGCGGCGATCGCAGTGGGGCTCATCCCGTGCAAGGCACGCAGCTTGGCGTAGTTCAAAGCTCGTTGATACTCGTCCAGGATGGGTTCCGAAACCAGCAGCACAAACGCTTCCTGCTTCAGATAGGTCAGGAGTTGGGCAGGCACACCGGTCGGGGAGAGAAAGGCGCTGACGATTACGTTGGTGTCGACGACAGCCCGCATGGGATGACGAACCCTCGGTTAACGGCTGCGGGCTGCCTTGACCGCTTCTGCCGCCAGGGCGTCCGCGGCCTCGGGTGAGAGATTGGCATGGGTCTGGGCGCGGTGTAACTGGTCGAAGAGGCGGCTCCGGCTTTGCTTCCACTGCTCATAAACCTCGACCGGAACCACCACCGCGACCGGTTCCCCATGCCGTTCTACGATGTACTTGTCGCCCCGTGCGGCAATGTCCTGGAGAACCTTGCCGAGGTTACGGCGGATCTCAAAAGCGCCGACCGTTTTCTCCATGCTGGGTTCGCTCCTTCCTGTCTACTTCTACGCAAACTACGTAATTTGCGCTATTATCGCAGGCAAACCGCCGGCTGTCAACGCCGCCGTCTGAGGGGGTGCGTCCCAGAATTTTGGCAACGATATTGGTCTGCCCCCAACATGAAATGCACCCTTTGGAGGCGCGGGCGGTGCGATCACCGCGACACCCCAGGCCGTGCGCTTGAGGCGTTCGCTTTGCTCCTGCACCGTGACGGTTTGGCGGATGGGGCGTCACCGGCTCAGTGGCACACAGCTAGCACGGCCCCCAGCCGGTGCGGCATTTAGGCTTCGTCATCCGCCCATTCTTCTGGCGTGTCCACAAGGATTGCGCCGGCGGCGACGGGGTCATAGCCATCAGGCCATTTTGTCTTTGCGTCGTAGGTGGTCTCCAACAGGTCAGCGCCTTCGAGGTAAGCAAACCACAGGTTTGCGCCTTCGAGGTGGGCATCCCACAGGTTTGCGTCTTCGAGGTGGGCATCCCACAGATTTGCGTCTTCGAGGTGGACACCCAGCAGGTTAGCGCCTTCGAGGTTGGCACCCGCCAGGTTAGCGCCTTCGAGGTTGGCAAACTCCAGGTCAGCGCCTTCGAGGTGGGCAAAAGACAGGTAAGCATCTTTAAGATTAGCGCCCAGTAGGCGAACGGCTTTGAGCGACCCATCTTTATGCCACCCCCTATCCACCACCACGCGTGCCGCATCCAGCGCAAAGTCATTGCTCCGGCTAGCCATCTGGCGGATGATAGATTGCTTAAACTCAATCGCAGCCCGACGACGATTGGCGTAGTCAATCACCAGAACGGCAAACGACACGCTGATCAATTCGACGGACCACTCGCGCCACGGGCTGCCAGCGTCTTGAAACTGACCATACATGCCGATGCTCAGGGCAATGGTTGCGCCGGCGATGAGCATCAAGGTAAGTCCCCGCCCCGGTGCGCGCATCCACTCCCGCCACGCACGCGGCGCACGCGGCGCTGCCTCATTCCATATCGCCGCCGCGAGCCAGGTCGCCAGCGCCAGCATAGCCAGCACGAACACGGTCGGTTTGTCCATGGACGCATCCGTTTCGGGTAAGGCAAAGGCGGTCATGTGACGGTTTGGCGGCGAGCACGTCACCGGCGCGGGGACTACGGGCGCGCAAGGAGCGGAACGTACAACCGCCCCCGCCGCCCATAGGGGACGGAACAGGCATAGGTCGTCGTCCCCTGGCAGACCCCCCAGAACGGCCCCGCGGCCCCCTCGTCCACTTTCCACGCCTCGCGGAAGGCGCTGAACACCACGCCGGGCAGACCGGCTTCGTCCAGCGCCGCGAGCGTCTCCGCGACCACCCGCTGCTGCTGCGCCTCACCGGCGACGCCACACTGCTGCCCGGTCCGCGTGTTGGTCTCGGCATACCCCGCGGGACCGGCGGGCCAGCCAAATTCGGTGAGAATGACCTCTTTCCCCGGATAGCGGGCGCGGACTTCTTGGAGACGCGCCAGGTGGAAGGCCGCGGCCTGCGCGGCCGTGGTGCAGGGGAAGATGCCCGAGTATTTGTTCTCCCACCAGGGAAAGACGTTGATCCCGATCCAGTCCACGTCGGCGGCCAAGTCCCGCGCCTGGCAGGGCCACGCGCGGTTACACCACTCCCACCAGGTATCAATGCTGGTGATGGGCTGCGTCACCCCGGCGCTACGCAGGCGCGCGCTACAGTCCCGCAGGGTGCTGTCATATGCCGTGCCGTGGCGGGTGCGGAACTCGGAGCCGCAACTCAGGTGGGTAATGGTCTGCGGATAGGCCAGCGCCAGTTCGATGCCCCGCTGGATCGACAGGTCGTTGTTGGGGTCCCCCTGGTCCAGCCAAAGGATGGCGATCACCTGCATGTTGCGCTGGGCGGCCGCCGCAATGGTGTGATCCAGCCCGTTGAGCACGCCATAGGTCATGATGCAGCGAAAGCCGGCCCCGCGCACCGCGTCCAGCAGGCGGTCGATCAGGTCGGCGGGGGGATGCGGTCCCTGGGCGGCATCGTAGCCCTGCACATAGGGGGAGAACGCCACACAGCGCAGCGGCTGGTCGCCGCCGTCCGTGCGGCCCAGGACGGGCGCGTCGCCGCCGGCGGTCGGGTCCGGGTGGGCCGATGCGGTGGCGGCGGTCCACGCGGCGACAATGGCCGCCAACAGCAAGGCGGCGACGAGGATTCCCACAGGCGGGCGACGATGAGGCATGGCGGGGCCTTCTGGTGGATGCTGGTTTTTGGGTCTAGCTTGATCATGGGGCCGATCGGACAGCCTGGCTAGAGCAAAGTGTCACGCGTCTGGGGGGCAATCGTCCACACTCTGCGCCGCGGGCGTGGTGGGATGGGCGCGCGGCGATGTCGTCTAGGGGGTGATCCGTGTATGTTCGTAGGGGCGTCCCCTGCGGTGGGCGGCCAAGACGGCGCGGCGTAGGGGCGCTTTCCATACCGCCCCTACGGCATGGCGGAGATGGGCGCGCCGGAATGTGTCAAGCCCTTTGAGACAACTTTGACCGGGAATTTAGGGTATGGATTGGCTCCGCCGGCAGAGCCGCTCACGCTCCGAACTCCGAGGTTGGCGTTTACGACTCGGGACTAATCTCCTCGCCGTAGTCTGCTGATTCTGCGTAACTCCAGCCGTCGAGATCAGGTGTTTCGATCCCTATGTGAGCAAGAGCTACCTTCACTTCCGTGCGGTGTTCAGTGCTGTGCTCCATGGCATGTACCAGAAAGAAGCGTTTGGGGTAACGGTAGGCTTTGCCCTGGTAGGGGAGGTCAACTTCAGCGTTGTCTTTGAGTTGTTCCGCGATGGCGATGAGCTCATCACTCGTGCTTGCGGCAATATGTATTACCGTTTCAATCCCTGGCCAATCACTTTCCCGTTCTAGCTCACCCTCATGCTGGCGACCTTTTGTTCGTAGTACGAAGGTCTGTTGCCCTCCGGCAATATGCATCAAGAGTTCACGGACCGACCCAGAAATGCCCGGAATGTGCATATCCAATTGCTCTTCCGTCAGCGAACGGCAGGCGCCGAAAAGCTCACGATTAGCCCAAGCGTTGTACCGGAACATCTCTGCTAGAGCTTTATTCATACATCGACTCCTTCATCACAGGTTCAGTCCGACATGGCGGAGATGGGCGCGCCCAGGGGCACCCGCCCCTGGGGCGCGGAAAGCGCCCCTATGCTTACTGGGGACAGACCCCGCGGCGACCCCAGTAAGCCCCCCAACGTGAAATGCACCCGGTCGTGAGCCGGAGGTGACAGTCACCTGCCGAGGTGACTGTCACCTGTGTGAAGTGCGCAACTCCTATCAAATTTAGCGGTCTGGGCAAAAGCTAGACCCGTAGCGCGCCACGGAACGCCCGCCCGCCATAGTAAGAGGG
>CAYJQA010000059.1:9134-14594 GCA_964372065.1 uncultured Litorilinea sp. | reverse complement strand
GCTCAAAATTCTGGAATCGCTGGCGCTGGGTACGCCGGTGGTTACGACAAGCAAGGGGGCGGAGGGGCTCGGTCTTGTCGCAGGGCAGGGCATCCTGATCGCTGATACCGAAGCGACGTTCGCCGAGGCTGTGCTGGCTGTGCTTGCCGACCCTGCGCTACGCAGCAGACTGCGCGAAGCGGGCAAACTCGCCGTCGCCGGCAGTGATTGGTCACAGTGTGTGGCGGCATTGCAGCAACTCATTCCCGCGGCCGAAAGCTCTACGCGCTCGCTCAGAGTCACTGATGTTCATTAGTCTACGTGTGCGGCGCTGGCTTGTGCCCACAGCAGTGCTGGCCCTGTCGTGGGGAGTCGCCGCGCCGGCCGCCGCGAGGCCGTCAGTTGTCGTCCTCGCGCTACTCGGCGGCGCGGCCCTGTTGCCATTCGCGGCCGTGCAAACCGGCGCCGGCCCCTTGCTCATACTCCTGACCGGGACCAGCACCAGTTTCTATGTGTCGAAGGGCGTTACACCGGCACTAGTGACGACCGCCCTAGTGGTCGGCCTGTGGATTCTGAGGATGATCAGGACCGGTTCACTGCGCTTGGTCGAATCCGGGATCAACACTCCTGTGCTAGGGTATATGGGCAGCGTTGTAGCGTCGATGGCCTGGGGTAACCTCATGGTCGATCCGCTGATAGCGCAGTTTCCCGGCTTTGCCACGGTCCAAATTGCCCAAATGGTGGTACTGGTATTTTCGCCCGCTGTACTGCTCGTGACAGCCAACGTGACGCGGTCGGCCAAACAGATTCACTGGCTCGTCTGGAGTTTTCTGTTACTATCGACGCTGGGGTTGCTGGCCAGTCTGTTGAATCTACCGCTCCAAACGAACACGCGCGGATTGGTACCGATGTGGGCGATCTCCCTTGCGTATGGCCAGGCGCTGTTCAATCACAGATTGTCGCGGGCGATCCGGTTGCTGTTGATCGTGCTGGTGGGCCTGTGGCTGTACTTGACATTTGGTCTTGGTGTGACCTGGAAGACCGGCTGGGTGCCTGGGCTCATCGCGATCGTGCTGCTTACATTTCTGTGGTCGCGGCGGGCGTTTGCGCTCATGTTGTTGACCTCGCTGTGCGCCGTTCTGCTCTCGTTGAGCTGGTGGCAAGGCATGTTCCTGGCTGAGGATGCGGAATCGGGTAATCGTTTCGATAAGTGGCTGTTTCTTTGGGAACAGCCGAGCGTTCGTGGTCATTGGCTTCTGGGCACCGGTCCATTCGGCTATGCGCGTTATTTTATGACCTATTTCCCGGACAATGCGGCATCGACGCACTCCAACTATATCGACATCTTCCTGCAGACCGGAGTGATTGGCACGTTCTTCTTTTTGTGGCTACTGTGGTCCGTCGGACATATCGCTTTCCGCCAACGCCGGGCTACCGCCGGCCAACCTTTCCTTATGGGCTTCACGAATAGCGTGCTTGCCGGAATCGTGGCCGTGATGATAGCGATGTTGCTCGGCGACTGGTTTACACCCTTCGTCCTCAACCAAGGACTGCATGGCTACTCGTGGACCGTGCAAAGTTGGATCTTCTTCGGTGCCATGATCTCGCTTGGCGTTTGGTTTCGTCCGGCTGCTTCGCTGCTACCGGCTACCCCTCCAGATTGACGCCGACTGCTATGTCTACTCGTGTACAGCCAGTCCACAGCGATGTAGGGCCGTTCATCCCATATGGGGCAGCTATCCGCGCGGTGCTGTCTTCGACATGGGCCTATTGGCTCCTCCTCCTGCTGTGCGCGGCACTCGGGATGGGGTTGAGCAACTGGCCGACATTGCTTTGGTTTGGCGCGGCGGTTGCCGTCTGCGCGCCGCCGGGATTCGTGTTGTGTGCGGTGGTTTATGGAACCCCCTTTGCACGGCATCGCACCGCACTGGGCCATGTGATTTTGTTGGGGATGCTGCTGACCACGGTGATAACCGTGTGTTTGGCCAAGACGGGGCTCCCGATTACGTTCACGACGTTTGCTCTGGCGGCTTTGATTGGCACGGTTGGCGGGGTGGCCCTTAAGCGCCTTTTCAGGCAGCCTTTGTCCGTGCTGCGGGAGTCGCCTGGGCGGCTCTCTTCCATCCAGGCATCCTTGACACTTGGTCTGCTGCTGCTGTTGCTCATTACAGCGGTCCCTTTGCTGCACGTGGGCGAGCCGGTGGGTGGGGCCGCTGCCTATGCCCCTCAGTTTCACCGGGATTTCTTCCGCAATATCGCGATCGGTGCCAGTCTGGCGCAGCACGGATTGCCCGTTCAGAATCCCTTTTATGTCGGCGGGAATCTCTACTACTACTGGTTCCAACTGGTGATGCCGGCCGCTGTCTACGGCGTGGGCGACAGCAGAATCAGCCTGGAGATGTTGTTGCTGCTGGCGACTCTCTTGATCAACGTCAGTTTCGTCTTCGTGTTTGTGCGTACTCTGTATGCGTTCTTGCCGCGTCCCGCGGTCGTCAACGTGACGCTGATCCTGGCGTTGGTCTGCGAGAGCTATCAAGCACCTTTTAAGGCGCTCCTCTTTCTCCAGCCTACCTACTATGCGTTGGATTACACCTGGTTAGGCTCGCTTGTCCTGCCGCCGGTCGGCTATTTCTTCCAAGCCCTGCTCTATCTGCCCCAGCACTTAGCAGCCCTCACGGCCCTATTGGCCGGGCTGGGCATTTTGTTGAACCTGAAAGACGGTGTTGCGTGGCGGGGCTACCTGGCGGCAGCGGCAATTCTGTCTATGGCCGCGGGATTTAGCTTGTTTATCATCGGCTTCGGTTTTCTTTGGCTTGGTTCGTATGTTGGCCTGAGTCTCGCGGTGTGGGGCTATATTGCCGTCTTCCGCCCAGGCTCAGGCGAGGCACGCAGTCGCGTCAGGTCCTTGCTGGCCGGTTTGGCGGTCGTCATCGCGGTGGGCCTTTTGACCTATGCCAGCGTACATTGGTTGCAGATGTTGGCAGGGGGCAGCTCGGAGTGGGCGGTTGACATCAATAAGTATCAACTGCTGAGTCCGGTCCACTTTCTGATCATGCTTGGCCCCATGTTTGTGCTCGGACTCGCCGGCATGGTCATCGCGCTGCGCGCGCCGACCGGCCGTCGGCGCATGTCGATGCTGTACTGGCTGCTGGCCGTCGCCCTGGTGATCGTCGTATTTGTGTACCCGGTCCGTGTGATCAACGGCCGTTGGGAAGTGTCACAGAAGCTCGGTTTTGTGCTGCGTATCGGATTCCTTGCCTTCGCCGGGATATTCGTGGAATGGGTGGTGCGGCAGCCCGACCGCACCCGACGCAGACTGCTGTTCCTGACGTTCTTGGTCTGCTTAAGCGCTGTTCCTAATCTGCTCGCCTACGAACTCGTGCATATACGCATCGGCAATTCTCCGGTGGTCGTCTATCTCGATCAGGCTGAGAAGGACGCCGCCGCATGGATCCGGCACGCCACTCCCAAAGACTCGATTGTCCAGTCTTGGCCCGACGGGCAGCGTTCAGCCGGCGCTTATTCGCAGGAGGAGGGCGACCGGTTTCCACTCATTCCTGCGTTTGCCGAGCGGGCAAGTGTGGTGGGCGACGTCCGCCATGCACAGTTGTATTTGCCCTATTCGTCGGCCGAGTGGGCTGTCAGCCCGGAACTACGCAAGCGTACGGCTGACATGAAGTCGCTCTATACGGAGCCGGACCGGGTCGGCGTCGGCGCGCTGGTGGCACAATACCGGATCGACTATGTGTATTGGGGACGCACCGAACACGACTGTTGCGCGGAAAACCTGGAATGGTACCGCCAATCTCCGCAGTTCGGCCTTGTGTATGACCGCGGCGACGTTCAAGTCTTTGCCGTTCTGCGTGAGCCGTCTGTACATCCCTGATTGCGGTGGGCCTGACAAACGATGAAGCGATGGTTCTATCCGATCCTGTTCATCCAGCTATTGGCCGGCTTCAGCTACGTGTTCCCGCGCTGGGCCGACCCTAACCAGAACTCGCGCCTGGATATGGTGGTCGCGGTGGTGGATGATCACACCTTCCGGATCGACAACTATGTGGCGAATACGGTGGATTATGCCAAGGTCGGGAACCATTACTACAGCGACAAAGCGCCGGGCGCGGCGTTTCTCGCCATACCGATCTACGCCGGGCTGAAAGTGGTGTTGGACGCGCCGCTTCTGGTGCAGGTGACTCGGCGGCTTGAGGGGAGCGACGCCTTTCGTGCGACGCTGCGCGCCGAGGGGAGCGGGGTAGAGCAGCAGAAGATTCGCTTTGCGCTGGCCCAGGTCGTCTTGGCCTTTGCCCTGGCGGCCGTGCCGACGGCGCTGCTGTGCATGCTGATCTTCTTACTGCTGGGGAATGTGACGGCAAGCGTAGGCGTCCGGCTGGCGGTAACGCTCGGTTACGGATTATTGACGCCGGCCTTTGCCTATGCCAATGCTTTCTATGGCCACCAACTCAGCGCGGCGCTGCTCTTTGGCGCGTTTTTCGTCGTCATGCGCCGGCAGGGGGCGTTGACGCCGCCCCACCTCTTGCTTGTGGGACTGCTGCTCAGTTACAGCGTCGTCACCGAATACCCGGCGGTGCTCATGGCCGGCGTGCTCTTTCTCTATACACTGGTTGTGCTGGTTCGTCAGGGGCGTTGGCGTGGCATTGGCTGGGTGTGCCTGTCCGGCGGGTTGGTGGCCGTCGGGTGGATGGCTTACAACAACGCCGTCTTCGGCGGGCCGTTGGAGCTGGGTTACGGCTATTCCGCACTGTGGGTTGACCAGCATGACACCGGCTTTATGAGCCTCACGGGAGTACGGTGGGATGCTCTGTGGGGGATCACCTTCAGCCGGTTTCGCGGGCTGTTTGTGCTCTCACCCTGGTTGTTGCTGTGCATGCCGGGAGTGATCTTGTGGTGGCGCGCCGGCACCTATCGCGCCGAGTGGTGGGCCGCGGTCACCTGCACGTTAAGCATGTTGCTGTTCAATGCTTCGTCAGTGATGTGGTGGGGCGGGTATGCCGTGGGGCCGCGTTATCTGTTGCCGGCGTTGCCCTTCATGGCGTTTTGTGCAGCGTATGCCATTGTTCACTGGCCGCGCAGGAACTGGTTCCGGTGGCTTGCCGCGGCGCTCCTACTTTGGTCGTTCGTTGCCGTCTGGGGGCTCACCCTAGCCGAGCAAGCGTTCCCACCGGACTATGTGCGCGACCCGCTGGTGGAGTACGCCTGGCCCAACTGGCTAGAAGGTAATGTTGCCCGCAATATGGGTACGCTGATGGGCTTGGAACACGGTTGGAGCGTGCTGCCGGTGGTCGTGCTGCTGGTGCTGGGTATCGCGCTGGCGTGGATCACAGCGCGCGCGGGCATTCAGACCGGCGTGGCTGTGCGGCCCCCGCACGTTCCGGCCTCCACACTTCCTGACGGACAGGCGACGCGGGGTTGAGGCGGATCAGCATGAACTCCACGTTTTCATCTTCCCGGCAAGCCCTGGTT